>CAZDNQ010000045.1:0-15914 GCA_964506605.1 uncultured Victivallis sp.
TAGGAGGATTATGAAGAACAAGAACGCTTCCACCATGGATTTCCACTTTGCATCCGAACCTGGATGGATATGGACGCACGATGCCAGCCCCAACAGCTATATTGCCGCAAAGGCTGAGATAGGCGTCGACGCCTTCCCGAAAAATGCGAAGATCGCGCTCTTCGCCGATGCGAAATACAAACTTTATATAAATGGACGTTTTGTCAACGCCGGACCAGCGCCTTTCCGGAAACCTGTCATCATGATCGATGAATATGATGTTACCAAGTATTTCAGGCCGGGACAGAACTCGATCCTGATCCTTGCGCATTTCATCGGTTCCGACACCAAGTACAATATTGCCGAAAAACCCGGTATTCTTGCATCACTTGAAATTACTGATGCCGGTGGCAGGACAATCAGATGCAATACCGGCAGGGACTGGAAGGTCGCAGATCTGAAATGCTGGAACAGCAGTTCACCGCGGCGCAACTGGGCCATCGAGCACATGGAGGATCTCGAACTGTCACATGCTTCTTTTGCGATCCTTGCGAACTTCGCAGCCGAAGACTATGCTGCAGGAAGACATGCGGGTGCCGCTGCATCCCTCTGGCATGCCCCGCGAGTGTTCGAGAGAAAGGATCTCGAATTCCGCAGAAGAATGGTGCCTCTGCTGAAATGGGACCGCGAGGATGTTTCAGTGCCTCTGACGATATTTCGCGGGAATACCGAGATCTACAATCTCCAGGATACTGCCGTTCGGCTAGACCATGAGCATGTATGGCGCGAACTGGATGAGGCTTCATATGAGATGACTCGTCCAGGCCATATCGTTTTCGAACGCATGGAAGGCGAGCCGGGATTCCTCTTCCTTTATGATTTCAAACGCGTCTGCGCTGGCGAACCCGCCGTCGAGATCGTCTGCGAGAATCCGTGCACACTGGACTTCGCTCTTGCAGAAGACCTGACTCCGAACGGACGCCCGATAATCTGGCGCAACACAGGACATTACTATGGACGATTCCATCTTGTCAAAGGTGTGAACAAGGTACGTTTCTACCATTTCAACGGACACAGATATCTTTACCTCTCGCTAAAGAACGCAATAGGCAAGGTCGAGATAATGAATGTCACGACCCATCATTGCCGCGCTGATCTGGATTATGCCGACAAGTTAGCCTGCGAAGACCGCGAAGCGGAATCGCTGTACCGCATCTGCCGCCGCAGCATCATGCTCAACACCCAGGCGCTTGCCTACGACTGCAACACCCGCGAGCAGGGCGCATACTGGGGCGACGGCATCTGGGTCGTGGACAGTGTCGGACACCAGACCGGCGATTTCTCGCATATGCGCCACCTGTGCTATGCAGCGACCGAGGAGTTCAATGCGAAAGGTCCGTATGTCGGTGCCTGCATATATGGGATGGGACAGGCGCTGTACGACTACTGTTTGGTACCCCCGGAATGCCTGTGGCGCTACTACCGCTTTACAGGAGATACCGTCGCTGTCAAAGACAATATCAAGGCCATCCGCGGAATCGTAGATGAGTTCCGCAAGCTCAAGGCGGACAATGGACTTATTGTCAAATCGAAGATCCCGAAGGAATATGAATCCAAGGGCGGCCTTCTCTTCCTGGATCATTCAGGCAACGGTTGGCATCCGATGACAACTGTCGGAATGGACCGCCGCGACTTCAATGCCGGATTCAACCTCTATTACCTCCAGGCGATCCAGGCACTCGCCCAATTGGAGAAGGTCCTCGGCAATGACGCCAGAAGCCTCGAAAAGGAAATACTGAAACTCAGGAAAGATATTTTAAAGAACTGTTTCATCCCTGAAAAGGGAATGCTTGCGGATGCCGCAGGCCCGGAAGTCCAGAGCCCGCGATTCTCGCAGCTTGTCAACTCCATGGCCGTCATGACAGGACTTATCGAAGGCGACAAGGCCCGTCATGCATTGGCGGCCGTCCTGGATACCACGCGCCATCCATGGGTTTCACAGGGGACCCCGTATTCATATTTCTCCCTTGCGGAAGCTGCGGCTGTATGCCGTCTTGGAGATGCTGCCGTCCGGACTTTCGACCATGATTTCTCCGACATGCTCAGGCGCGGAGCGACAACGGCATGGGAAGCCTGGCGCGCGGAAAACCATGATTCCCGAAACCATGCCTGGAGCGCACCGCTGCCATATCTCATACGCCGGGCGATCATCGGGCTTGAACCTCTGAAACCAGGTTATGCCGAACTCTCCATCTCCCCAGATCTCAGCGCGTTCGACAGCTTCGACTGCACCTGCATGATCCCACAGGGGAAGATCCAGGTGAAATGGCGGCGGACAAGCCCGGAGAACTTTGAACTTAACGTCAAGATCCCGAACGGAATTCCAGCAACTGTCAAAGCAGACGGCAAGATCATCAAGTTCAAGAATGAATGGCAGGGGATACTGAATTCGTGATTCTATTTCGTGGTTTTTGAATTTAGTTTTTCATAATTGTCTGTATTCTCTTTACCTGAAGAAGTATCCTTCATTAATACTACCGGTCCGCGCCCATGGACGAGTAGTGCGATCTGATTGCTTTTTGCTTCCAGAATGCAGATTTGATGTTCACCCAACTGGAAGACGACCAGGTCTCCAGGCAGATGCGTAACGTTCCTGACATACCATGCTGCAAAAGGTGTTTCAAATGAGAAACGATGAGACTTATTGGTCAAAGAATCTTCCCACCAGAGCCCCTCGACAGCCCAAAATCCTGAATAAAATTTCAAGTTGCTGTCTGAAGCGGAACCAAGCCGTGTCGCAGGTCCGAAATTGAACCAGGTTCCTTCATATTTCTGGGGATCACTTTCCGTCCTCCAGTCTGGTTGAGCAATAAAGCCATCAAAGGTCTTCAGATCAACGAGCTTGGGACTTCTGCGATTTTCTGTTTCAGTATAGGCGACGAGTTCCACCGTTTTTGAGTTTCCTTTGTTCTCCCTTACTATCAGACGGTCGTTGCGATCGGAGGACTTGAGAACGAATATTTTCTTTTTCTCTTTTCCTTTCAGGTTGCAGGTATAGACGTCTCCATCATCGCTGGAAATATAAATGACTATGATGTCATTCGAGGTCGGAATATTGTCTGGCCCTGTGATCTTCATATGCGTGTAGAGGCTCGTCCCGCTTGCTAGCCAGTACCAGCCAAAAATTAGAATGTATGTCGTTGATTGGACAAGTAGATTTGCTTTCATGCTCCTCTTGAGCCATTTTTCGGTGCCGCGGAAACATATTGCCACGAAAGGCCACTCAATGATCAAGGTCAGCAGAAATGTCACCAGCACCATCGACCAGAAGTAGAACCAAGTATTGTAGAGATCCAGATGAACATCGAGCAAGTTGCGGATTACGTTGTTTATGAGAACTCCGCCTAGCCATGCAGAGATGTAATTCGCAAGTATAAGGAAAATAAAACATCGTCCATATGGGAGCTTGAATGCCTTCCAGAGTATTACACCCTCTATTATGCCGATAATGAGATTTCCGAAGAGGAGATGCATAATGCCTGCCCACATGAGAGGTGTGCCGGCATTGGCATAGGCTGAAATTGGAACTACTAGGAGAAGAGCTGTTAGAATTTTTGATTTCATGTTATTCTTTTTGCAATTATCACCTGACACCCCACTTCGCCCAAGGGCTACGAGGGGCGAGCCTGACACCTATTTTCCCTTCAGCAAAATTCTTCCCTTTGGCAGGCGTTTTGTGAATCCGAGGCCGTCGAACTTCTCGAGAATGTCGATGGACATGTTCCTGCTCGCGCCTGTCGCCTCCCTGAAATCTCCGACCTCAAGTATTTCCTTCCTGGCGAGTATGTCTGAAATCTTCCTTCGGCAGTCCTCGAAGGTCTTCATGCTGATGATGTGATTGCCGATGACGACGATGAGCTTCTCGTCGACCAGCATCTTTACCACGGACTTGAGTTCCTGCTCGGTGATGGCGCCGGTCTCAAGTATTGTCGCCTGTGCGACACAGCTGATTCCGGATTTCTCAACCAGCTGCAGGAGCTTGTCCTTCAGCTGCATCAGCCTTGAACTCGCGGCCGGCGCAAATGCCTTCAAGGCAACTTTATCATTGGTAATTTTAATTTCGGAACCAGGTTCGGAAATTAGAATTTGCACGAGCCTTGCGAAGTTCGCAGGCCTGATGCCGAACGTGCTGCAGAATGTCTCCGCATCCATCCCCGACAGCTGCTTCTGGTTCTTATGGAAGAGGGCAAGCCCCTTCTTTACTGTTTCAGCCAATTCATTTATGCGTGGAAGCAGAAGGTGGATACCTCCGCCCAGATCCGCCAGAAATCCTTCGGAGACTTTTTTCTTGAGAAACTCTTCGGCTGCAGATGGAATTAGTCCGGTCAGTCTTACTGCCTCTGCGTGTTCCAGCAGGCAGACTGGGGCGCAGATGGCTTCAGCCTCGAAGAATCTGTTTGCCCGTACGTGCTCCAATGCGGCAGCAAGCTTGCCGGATATGGATTTGTCGAACGGCTTTTCAGAACTGGAGATGACTGTCCCCCCGCCGACAGTAGTTGAAGGTGAAAGCCTCCTCAGTACGAACCTGTCGCCACAGGCGAGGATGACAGGTTCATCGAACTTGAGCCTGACAGCCGCCGTGGCTCCCGGTTCAATCGCGCTTTTCCCGGAGAGCGAGACCTTGGCGCTGACTTCCGAGGTGCCAGCATGGAATTTGAATTCGGTGTTGTGCTTCAACGGATAATCCCGGCTGATGTTCATGAGTTCAACGGCTGCGAAGTTCGCAGGCCGGAAATAACCGGGCGTGGCAATCGTCATCCCCCGGGATATCTCCTCGGCCGGAATGTCCTTCAGATTTATCGCGGAACAGACGCTCGCATATGTGTTGTCGGTGCTGTGCTTGTAGTTCTGGATTGATTTGACGGAAGTCCTTTTGCCGGATGGCAGAAGTTCCACCTCGTTGCCGGTCTCTATCCTGCCTGACAACGGGATTCCGGAGACGACAGTTCCGAATCCCTTTACGGAGAAGACGCGTTCGATGTTCATCCGGAATGCACGGCTGTCGGCCTCGCGCATCACAGATGAAACCATTACATCAAGAGTTGATCTGATCTGGTCTATGCCGTCGAAGGTGATGTTTGAAACAGGAATTATCGGAGAGCCGCCGTACCCATGATCGTTCAGGAAGCCGGCAATCTCATCCTTTACGGATTCGAGGGCGGGGGTGTCGACGAGATCCGTCTTTGTGAGCGCGACCATGAGGCGGGGGGAACGCAGGAGCTTGATGATCTGCATGTGCTCGACTGTCTGCGGCATGATGCCGTCATCCGCGGCGATGACCAGGATGAGGATGTCGATTGAGGCCGCGCCTGCGACCATGTTCCTGATGAAGTCGATGTGCCCCGGGACATCAATTATTCCGACCACCCTGTTGCCGGGGAGAAGGCATGGCGCGAACCCGAGATTGATGCTCATCCCGCGCTCCTTCTCCTCCTTGAGACGGTCGGTCTCGCAGCCGGTGAGCAGCTTGACGAGGCTGGTCTTGCCGTGGTCGACATGTCCTGCCGTCCCAGCGACGACCGGCGGAAGATCAGGTTTGCGTATTACAGGACTCATTTAAGTATGGCAGGCAGTTCCTTTACCAGTGTTTCAAAGTCGTCCGGCATGAGCGATCTCATGTCGAACACAAGCGAATCATCATTTATCCTGCAGAATATGGACGGCATGCCGCCCCGGAGCTTTTCAGCCATCACATCAGGCTGGAAATCCCCTCTTATTTTCAAAATCCTGCTGGGAATCCCCTCGTCGGGTATGGCGCCGCTGCCGATGTATGCGAAATCATCCTCGACCGTCACCTCTAGATTCTTATTCCTGGCAAGTAGGGAGGCAAGCTTTTTGGCCTTCCTTTCAAGCGATTCCTTCTTCTCGGAAAGCATCCCGTAGAGAGGGAGCTTTTCCTTGTATGTCCCGTTGATGAAATGGACAAGGGTGGCTTCGAGCACCGCGACCGTCATCTTGCATATCCTGAACATCCTCGCGTACGGATTTTTCCTGATGCGGTCTACGATCTCCTTCTTCCCGCAGATTATTCCCGACTGGGGCCCGCATATCAGCTTGTCGCCGCTGAAGCACACGACATCGGCTCCTGCTGAGAGTGAATCCTTGACGAGAGGCTCTTCAGGAAGTCCGAACTGCGACAGGGGGACGAGAGCCCCGCTGCCGAGATCGTCGATGAGCGGGATTCCGGGATGCCTGTCCAGAAGTCTGCGAAGTTCGCTGGCTTTCGGCGTGCCGGTGAAACCTCGGACACGGTAGTTCGAGGTATGGACATGGATTATGGCTCCGGTATTCTGGTTTATTGCAGCTTCATAGTCTTTCAGATGTGTCCTGTTGGTGGTGCCGACCTCCCTGAGGATCGCACGGCTTTTCTGCATGACGTCCGGCATCCGGAACTCGCCGCCGATCTCTATCAGCTGTCCTCGGCTGACGATAGTCTCCTTGTATTCCGAAAGCGTGTTCAGGATGAGCATGGTGGCTGCGGCATTGTTGTTGACGACGGTCGCGGCCTCGCAGCCGGTCAGTTCGACCAGCATCTTCTCGATCTTCTCCTCCCTGAGGGAACGTTTGCCGGAACCGAGATCGGCCTGCAGGACTGAATATCCGGAAAACACCTTCATCTGTTCAACTGCCTCGTCACATAGCGGAGCCCTTCCAAGACCTGTGTGGAGTAGTATGCCCGTGGCGTTTACCGCCCTGCGTCCGGCAGGTGAACTTGTCCTGGACAGCTTCTTGACGGCCTCGTCGATGAGCAGTTTGTCGGATGGCTTCTCATTGAGTTTGCCTTTGAGGATCCTGTCGCGGGCTTCTGAGATCGCATCCCTCAGGAAGAGCTTGGCCATGCCGGCACCGTATTTTTTCTTTATCGGTTCCAGAGCAGGCTGTTCAAGCAGTACACCGAGCTGGGGAAGGCTTTTCAGCAGGATTTCCTTGTCGTTTTTCATAAGACTCAAAAAACTCCATTTTCTCCGTGGTTGAATCTTGGCGGAGGCGTATAGGAATCGAACCTACCCAGGCCCTTTCGGACCAGCGACAGTTTTGAAGACTGTGAAGGGACCCAGCCCTCTAACACCTCCAATACAAATATATACTGTCAAGAGGTAAAATACATCAAGAAATACAGGGCCTGGCGTGTCAAAGTAAATATAATGTGGTAAATTATAAGCCTTATGAACAAGGAACAGGCGGAAAAACGTAGGAAGATAATGTCCCGCTCCATTATGCTGGGACATTGCGTCTGCGATCCCCGCAAACCGTGTCCGTGTCCGAACTTCAAGGAGTTCGACGTCTGCGAGTGCGCAGGCGAAAAGCTCCCGTTTGCGAAATCCGCAGGCAAAATAAGGCTTACCGAATACGTCAAGAGCGCCGGCTGCGCGTCCAAGATCGCCAAGAAGGAGCTTTTCGAGATGATCAAGGGGCTGCCGGACATCAAGGACAAACGCGTCCTGCTTGGTTCAAGCTCCGGAGACGATGCGGGAGTCGTTGTCTTTCCCGGGGATTCAGGGCAGGCGATGGTGCTGACTGTCGACGTGTTCGCCCCTTCCGTAGATGATCCATACACATTCGGACAGATCTCCGCAGCGAATTCAGTAAGCGACATATATGCCATGGGCGCCAAGCCATGGAGCGCGCTTTCAATCATCGGCTTCCCTTCAAGCCAGCTTCCGAACAGCGTCATGCGGGAGATACTCCGCGGCGGCATCGATAAGATGCAGGAGGCAGGAATTCCGGTGGTGGGCGGCCATAGTATAAACGACGAGAACATAAAATGCGGGTTTGCAGTCTTTGGATACTGCGACCGCAATAAGTTCATCAGGAATGCGGGTGCAAGGGATGGTGACGCCATTGTGCTTACGAAACCCCTCGGTGTTGGGATTGCCGCTTTTGCCGGACAGATCGGGCAGGCTGGCAGGATGACATTGAAGCAGATCGCCGACTCGATGAAGTCCCTGAATAAAACAGCTTCGGAGCTCATGCTCAAGCATGGCGTCCATGCGGCTACTGATGTGACGGGATACAGCCTTCTCGGGCACATGAGCGAAATTGTCAAGAACAGCAAGGTCGAAGCTGAGATTGATTTTGATGCAATTCCCTTGTTCGATGGTATAAGGGATCTTGCGAGAAAAGGGATATGCCCGGGTGCAGTTGAAAGGAACAGGGAGGCGGTGCCGTCTTCGATGTTGGATTTGTCGGGAATTTCCGAGCCCCAGCAGAACATCGTGTTCTGCCCTGAGACATCAGGCGGGCTCCTGGTCTTCCTGCCGGCCGCGAATGCGGAGAAATATGTCTGCGAACTTCGCAGAAGCGGAATTAAGTCCGCAGCGATTATCGGCAAGGTGGAAGGCAAATCAAATAAAGGGCTCATCAAAGTTTTGTCAAAGCACAAGGAAGAATTCAATCCGATTAAAATAAAGCTGGGGAACGATATGAAAAAGAAAACTGAGAGTAAGAACACGGCCGCCTGCTGCGCTTCTGAAGGAGCTGAAGTTTCCGGCAGGGATTCCAGACTGCCTGCGCAGTCGGCGTCTAGCGCCTTTGCCTCATACATGGCCGCCGTCACTGCACCTGGCGCGATAAGCGCGAAGAACAAGAAGCTCATTGCGCTTGCTCTGTCGGTGGCTACAAAATGCGAGCCCTGCATAAAGATAAATACAGACGGTGCGCGCGAGGCTGGAGCGACAGATGCCGAGATCTCTGAAGCGGTCGCGATAGGGATCGCGTTCGGAGGGGCGCCGACGGCGATGTTCTATAATTCCGTCAAGAACCGATAACTTCTATTTGATATGGTGTCTTGTCATCGTCGATATTGATAGGACAAGAGCGGGCAAACTAAAGTTTCTATTCCAGCGATTTGACATGCAATACCACACGTTGGAGTTCAAGCTTTAGCTTGTACCGGTTTTGAAAGGCGATAGAATGAAAAGAAACGATTTCAATTTGAAAGATGTACAGAAGGTCTATGCCGGACCCGAGGGCGAACTATGGGAGCTTGTCATGGGCGAGCAGATCCATGTCGGTGGCTGGAAGAGCTCCAAGGAACTTGCTGACAAGGCGCGGGTGAAGAAAGGCATGAAGGTTCTCGACCTCTGTTCCGCCCTGGGCGCGGGACTCAGGTTCCTGGTCCGGAATTATGATGTCGAAGGATTTGGGCTTGATGGAACCGGGCACATGGTGAAGGAAGCGAGGAAGAGGGTCATGGCCGAAGGATTGTCAGATAAGATACGCATGAAACTGGGGGATGTCACAAACATCCCATGGCCTGGAAACAGTTTTGATATTGTCTGGGGCGAGGACGCCTGGTGCTACGTCGTCGACAAGGAGAAGCTGGTACGGGAGGCTTACAGAGTCACGGATAAAGGAGGCAAGATAGCCTTCACCGACTGGATAGAAGGTTCTGCGGGACTGTCTGATTCCGAGGCGTCGAGAATCAACTCGTTCATGAAATTCCCATATATGGAAAGCAAAAAAGGATATGAGAAGCTGCTCAGGGACGCAGGATTCAGGATTGAAGTCTCGGAGGATCTGACTGCGGATTTCGCAGACCATATAAGCCTATACATAAAGATGCTGACGGACCAGCTCACGTTCGACGCGCTCAGGATAATCGGCAACGACATGAAGCTCTTCGGCCAGATGGGCGGGGAAATGGTCTTCATGGAGCAGATGGCGCGCAAGAAAAAGTTCGGACGCTGCAGGATGATAGCGGTCAAGTAGGAGATTCAAGAATTAAAAGCTAACCACCAAGGCACAGAGGCACAAAGTTCAATAGATTCAGGATAGGTGGCTCAGGAATACGAGGGAATTTGTTGGAGTTCACAGCTTTAGCGTGTGCTTTATAAAATGTCTTCAGAAAAAATAAATAATTCCATAAATAGCTTTTATCTGCAAGAGATGGAAGTTATAAGAGACTGTCGGAAAAAAGGCGGCCTTGTCGCAGGCTATATCTGCACGCAGTTTCCAGCCGAAATCCTCGCCGGCTACGGTTTGCTTCCGGTCAGGCTGGCCGAAGGAGCGACATATGCCGCCGAACGCGAGGGTGAGAAGATCATAAGGCCTGACGCATGCTCCTATTGCAAGTCACTCATCGGCAGCTTCGGGATGAGAACAGGTCTTTTCGGGAACGTCGACCTTCTTGTCGGCGTAGTGACCTGCGACATGATGCGCCATACGCTTGAGATACTTGCGAGAGAGTCCGGAGTGCCCGTCTTCCAGCTGCAGATGCCTGCGACACGCAGCATTAATGCGGAGAACTATTTTGTATCAGAAGTCGGAAGGACTGCAAAGGACATCAGGAGTTTTACGGGTGCCAGCTTTGACTGCAGTAAGGCGCGCAGCTTTTTCAATTCAAGAAAGGCGTGTGCAGCCGTTATCGATGATATTGTCGTGAACGGGGAATTGCCGGCTGCCGTTTCACGCAGGCTCAAGCATCTTTTCAATATCGCCAGGCCCGGGAAGATGAAACTTTTCCTGGATTCCATTAGGACTGGACTCAAGCCGGCGAAAAGTAGAAAAAGGCTTCTTGTATTGGGATCGATGCTTTGCCTTGAGGACGACATTGTCTACAGGATCCTGGAGGAGAATGGGGCAGGGGCGATTCCGATGGGGATTTCGGAAAATGGGCAATCAGGATTTTACAGAGGGCCTCGATTAAAGGCGGATACTGCAAATGGAATGATTGCGGAACTGGCTGCACGCTCTTTCAGGTCGGATGTCTGCATCAGGAACAGGCCGAACTCGAGGGTGTATGAGGAGATCAGGAAGACCATAGCCACCCAGAGATGCGACGGAGTCATTCTCAAGTGCCTCAAGTTCTGCGATCTCTGGTATTCCGAAAAGGAGAGGATGAAACAGGAGCTCAATGTGCCTCTGCTTGTTCTTGATACGACCTATTCCGATTCGGAGGAGGAACGTGTCAGGAACAGGATAGAGGCGTTTCTGGAGATTTTATAGGGAGATCCTCTCGCAAAGGCACGAAGGCGCAAAGCTTATTTTAAGAAAGAGAAGATCAGGAAACCATAAACAATTGAGGATGTCACGAGACCGAGGATAAGACCGATAAGTGCAAGTCGCTTAGATTGCTCGAAATAAAGACTTATGGCGCATATGACCACGGACAATGCGGGTGCGATGACTATTATGATTCCTGCCAGGAACCCGTAGATGGAGCCTCAGCCGAAACCTGGAGTTTTGAGGATGGTGCATAGGATCATGACGGGATACGCAAGCCATGGGCTGAGCGCAACATAGAATCCGATTTTGCCTATGCTGATGTTTTTCATTAGTGTATAATGTAGCTTGAGGGAATAGTTTTGAAAGCTTTTCAAAGAATTGATTCTGCAGAGTGGGACGTCCGGATTAGGAAGATTCCGGAATCGTTCCGCCGTGAATGCAGATATCTCCGAGGCATACGCAGAGGTGGAATACCCTACCTTCTCGCCCCGTCGGAATATGCCCGGAAAGGCGACAGGCTGATCGACCGCCTGAAATTTGATCCTTCGCCCGCGGCCCTCAGGCTCTGGTCATTCATCTTCAGCGAGAAGGACAGGCTTTTCACGGCGAAGGAGAACGGCTGGAAGATATATGCGGTGATGAAGGATCTCGGTCAGACTCCGGTGATAACTTATTCCCTGCCCAAATCCCTCTCTTTCTATGCTGACGCCCTCTGGTGGGCACCGTGTTTCGCCGAGAATCCCAGACTGCTTGACGAGGCCGAAAAACTTGGTGCGACAAATGAACTGTGCTTCGTGAGGGCCGCGCTCGGGGCATTCAAGACGCTTGACTATTTCCCTGTGCCCGATCTCTGCTTTGCCGGAGTCGGCAGCTGCTGCGATGATTTTTCCGCCGTGATGCAGCTAATCGAATGGCAGGGGGCAAAAGTGCACTGGTGGGAGATTCCGACAAGGATGGAAAAGACAAGCCATCAGGTTTCGGGTGTCAGGTGCCAGATGTCAGGGAAATTCCTGAAGACGCCATATGGAAAGACAGAATATCCTGAAAAGGCCGTGGAGTTCCTGGAGAGGGAATACAAGGGGATTGTGAAGGCGCTTGAGAATGACTCGGGGCGGCGAATCAGCCGGACGATGCTCTCGGAAAGCGTCAGGAAGTTCAACAGGATAAGATCGCTTGTCAGGAATCTGCGCGAGATGGTCTATGGCGCTGAAAAGGTCCCGCTTCCCGGACTTGAAATGCTGCTGGCTGAATTCATCGGGATACATGCCTGCAGCGAGCCGGAGGAGTCCGTAAATGTGCTCGAATGCCTGACAGGGGAGGTCAAGAAGAGGATACGGAACGGAGTCTCCCCTCTCAAGGGCAGTCCGGCAAGGATCTACTGGGTGACTCCGCCTACGGACGCATCACTGATAACTCTTCTTGAGGATTCAGGCGGATGCGTCGCAGGAAGCGATTATTTGATAAGCCATTCATATTATCCGCTGCGGACCAATATCCCGCCGTTGAAGGCGGTGGCTGAGAACTATATGGATGATCTCATGATAGGGTCTCTGGAACACCGGGCGGAGAGGATTGCGGAGGAGGCGGCAAGATTCCGTGCGGACGGAGTGCTCATCACAGGGATCTTCGGCGCGAGCCATTGTCCTTTTGAAGAAAAGATAATTGGTGATATGATAAAAAGGCGTCTTTCAATTCCTGTAATGTCGTTTGACGTCCCATATTCGCCGGGCAGGCATTCGGAACAGGTCGTTAACAGGATGCAGAGCTTCATAGAGATGATAAGGAAGAAATGAAAAACCATAATCCGTTCAAGTATTTCGAGAACGCAATCGACTACGAGCTCGAGTTCGTGGAGAAGGAGAAGAGCAGGGGGCGCAGGATTGTCGGCATCTACTGCGAATACACTCCGAGGGAGATCATCCTGGCGGCCGGCGCCATACCTGTCTGTCTCTGCGGGACGTCAAACAGCACGGTCGCCGCGGCCGAAAAGGTGCTTCCGTCCAACCTCTGTCCGCTGATAAAAAGCTCCTTCGGATATTTCATAACCGACAGTTGTCCGTTTATAACCATGGCCGACATGATAGTCGCGGAGACGACCTGCGACGGCAAGAAGAAGATGTATGAGATCATGGGCCAGCGCAAGCATGTCGAAGTTCTCGAACTGACCCAGAAGTCCGATTCCGCGTCGGCGCTGAAGCACTGGACCGACGAACTCCGCAGGTTCCGCAGGACTCTGGAAGCTGAGTTTAAGATCAAGATCACAGATGCCGACCTCCGCAGGGCGATTAAGCTGATGAACAAGGAGCGGTCTCTTCTCAGGAAGGCGTTCAACCTTGGCATCAGGAATCCATCGGTTGTTACCGGGCTTGAGCTTGCGCTGATAAGGTTCAGGGTCGCGGGTTTCGGAAAACATCTCGAGATGCTGGAGAAATTCATAGAAGCGGTTGAAAAACGCGGGAAAGGCAAAAAGCTGGCCGGCAAGCCAAGGGTTCTCCTTACTGGATGTCCGACAGGCGACGGATCCGGGAAGGTCATAGAGATCATAGAGGAATGCGGGGGCTTGGTCGTGGTCCAGGAGGCGTGCAGCGGCATCAAGTCCGTGTATGAGATGACAGAGGAGGATGGCGATCCGATCGAGGCGATAGCGAAACGGCATTTCCATCTTCCTTGTTCATGCCTGACGCCGAACCGCGGTAGGACTGAACTTATTGCGAAGCTCGCAGAGGATTTCAAGCCCGACGCTGTCATAGATCTTATCTGGCAGGCATGCCATACCTACAACGTCGAATCCCATATCGTGGGTGAATTTGTGAAGAACAGGCTAAAACTCCCGTTCCTGAAAGTTGAGACGGATTACTCGCCTTCCGACAGGGAGCAGCTCAAGGTCAGGATAAACGCCTTGCTGGAAATTGTCAAAAGCTGACTGAATAACGAATTATGAACAAGGAATATCGAACATCGAAGTTAAATCAAATGAAGAAGACAAAGACAACCTGCGGTGTTGACATAGGTGCCAGGTCGATAGACATCGTGCTCTTCGACGGCAGGAAGATCATCGACTCGATTGTGATCAATACCGGCGCCAGACCCCGCGAGAGGGCGTTGTCCGCCTACAACAATCTCCTCGTCAAGAACGGTGTCAGGAAGAACAGGCTTTTCAAGACGGTCTCAACCGGATATGGGCGCAACCATTTTACTGATGCCGACGAGGCGGTCTCCGAGATCGCCTGCCATGCGTCGGGTGTCGCATATTGCTTTCCTGACGCCGAGCTTGTCATCGACATAGGAGGACAGGATTCAAAGGTCATAAAGATGATCCCCGGAGGGAAGGTGGTGGATTTCGGGATGAACGACCGTTGTGCGGCAGGGACCGGGCGCTTCATTGAAATGGTGTCGGGAATCCTTGACATCAAGATAGAGGATATCTCGAAGATGTCGTTCAGGAAGGTTTCGGGATGCGAGATAAATTCCATGTGTGCGGTCTTCGCGGAATCCGAGATAGTCGGGCTTCTCCAGAACGAGGTCCCTGTCGAAAAGCTGTTGAAAGGTGTTTTTGTTTCTGTCGCAAAGCGTGTTGTCTCGCTTATGGGGAGATCTTTTTCCTCAAAGGAGATCGTCTTCACCGGCGGTGTTGCGATGATAAACGGTGTCGCTGAAGCTCTAGAGATTGAGACCGGCTCCGGAATAACTGTTCCCGCCAACCCGCAGATCACTGGAGCGCTGGGCGCGGCGATCATCGCCGGGAAATGAAGATTGCTTATATTATTGGCCTGTCTGGATTCGCACAGATTCTTCCGAATGCGCTATGGCTGCGCCGCGACATTTTTTGCAGTGATGAAAAATGGCGGAGAGGGAGGGATTAACGTGATTCATTTCATTCATCACTTCCAATTCCTGGCGGAATTGGATTTTCGCTTCGCTCTCGAACCCGAGGATTCTCATCCCTCCCGATTTTGCATTTGGGAGAGGTGGAAGCCGGGCGTAGCTCCTTAGCGAAGACTGGCGGAGAGGGAGGGAAACGCAACTCCGCTTCTTGTAAAATGCCGCAAGTCAGTGATATTCAAAGCCATAAGCCTTCAATGAACAACTGCACTATACATCGTGTTATATCAAATTCAAGCCAATTTATGTCGCGATTATGACACTTGTAGGATTGTTATTTTTTCTTAAGAAATAAATAATTTTCTTGTGTTCGGGAAATATAGAGATTTGCTATTGGAAATCAAGCTTGTCATATAAAGTATTCCAATAATAGAGTTACAACCAGAATTTGGCTTTACTCCCTCCTGAAATTACTATAATAGGCTGAATAATATATGCATCAGCATCCAGTTTCCTTTACAAGTTTCAATGGTCAGAGCTTCAACCGATGAGATCATCAGGAGCGCTGTTGGAATGAAAGATGTAAACAGCAAGCTGATAGACCTGTTCATTGATACTGGCAGGAAATGATATGTACATGCTTTCGATGAAGTTTTGAGTAGGATTGAATCATGAAAGTCACATTAACATATGGAAGCAATTCCGAGTTTCAGGAGACAATAAATTGTAGCCATGAAACCAGACAGGATTTCAGTCCCTTCTGAGTTTTTCAAGTTTCTCGACAAGAGGTTGCGGCATGTTTGCACCTATTGCGTTTGAAGCCGCCAACAGAATCGCCGCAGCCTTGGCTAAGCTGTCAGGGGAGAGAGAACAGGATTTTTGAAGCTCTGGAACAGTAATGTTAGGAGTCCTAAGTAAAAAGCGCGACAGCGATATCCGGTTCCATGTGTCGGAGATATTCCGAGACAGGAATTCCTCGATATAGATCCCCCATATGCTGGACTGACCGAACTTGTCAAGAAGGAAAATATGAGACTGAAGGATGTCATGGAAACCGACTTCTGACGACGGTCTGAAAGAAAGGAAAAGCGCTGCAAGGTTCCTTT
>CAZDNQ010000046.1:0-15909 GCA_964506605.1 uncultured Victivallis sp.
GTGTATTATAGTAAAGAAATCCTTCCTTTTGCAGTAGTTCCACGGCTACAAGAGCATCCAGGAAAATCCCCATTGCCCTTTCATCGCAGTTCAGGGCCCCGGAAAGATTCCGCGCATCAGCTTTACCGAGTTCTGCCAGTTTTCCAAAAATCCCCAAATCGGACGCGGTAAAAAGTACAGCGGACTCGTAGAAGGCGCTTGCCATTCCAACAATTTTATCAGGTTTCGGCATTAAGGCATTCATGTGTGTAATAATTCCTAAGTAGTAATTAGTCAAATGTATCTATCGTCAGCAGATTGAGTTTATCCCCGAAAATAGATGGATTGCGTCGTTTCAGACGGCAAACGTTAATGAAAGAATCGCGTCACATGGACGCGTCAGGCGGCAGGCGGTCGGAAGATATCCGACAGAAGGTGCAAGTAAAGTAATTGCGAAACATAGCCAATAAAATCCGATCGCAACCGATCATGTACTGGCGGAGGGGGTTGTGATGGCAAATCTGTTATGTTCTGATAGCATTGACAATAGCATGAACACGACATCTGACAAAATTTGCCGTCATCACATTTGTCCGACGCGGACAGGCCAACTGCCAAAACAATGAGAACCGCCAGAGAAACAAATGACAATACCTTTTTCATATAATGAATCATGGCAATATCTGTATCTGTCGCACCTTCATTTGTCAAATATGTTTTCTAAATATTTTACCTTTTTCAAACTCCCAGGGTAATGCGTCAGTCTTTGTTTTAAGATGAAGGGGCCCGGATATTCGTTAACTTCTCAAGTATCTGCATCGCGAAGCTGGGGCGATGCATAAGCCACCTTAGCTAGATGATAAGCATTTTATTGGCTGAGTTGGGATAGCCTTTCCCATTACTTTTTATAGGAAAAACGTATATTTCAATGTAAAAGCCTTGGGGAAAGCATATATTTTCGAACAGGATGTAACATTTTAAATTATCTATCGTCTTTACACTTATGAAGAGCTTTAAAGAAAATGATTTCATGGATAAGCTCATTGAAAAATCACGGTCTACCGGTGATACACATGCGCTTGGGCTGGTATATGAGCATTACTACCCGAAGATCCTTAAGTACATGTACTACCGAAGCAACCGCGAGAACTATGAGGATCTGACGGCGGAGACATTCAGAAAGGTCATAAAGAATATCAGCTCTCAGGAGGGAAACTTTGAAGCTTGGCTGTACAGAATAGCTGAGAACACAGTCAAGGATTTCTACAAGTCGAAAGGATTCAAGTTGCGGCTTGAGGAAAGCATCATGAAGTCCGACAAGGTCCCTGGGGAGAATTCAGGACTGACAAAGACTGAGCTGAAAATGGACATTTACGGAGCCCTTGATAAACTTGACGAGGAAAAGAGAAGAATAGTAACACTGAGGTTCATCCAAGGGCTGAGTTCGGAGGAAGTTGCCGAGATAACTGGAAAGACACCCGAAGCTGTGCGCATAATGCAGTTCCGCTCGCTGATTGAACTGAAGAAGATTATGACAGAGGAAAATATAAAATGAAAGAAAGCGTGGAAAATATCCTGGACAAATGCCTTGAAGATATCGCCAGAGGCGAAGAACCTGACAAGATTCTGTCTGCGTACAAGGAGCATCCTGAATACGAAAGCCTCAAGGATGCCCTTTATCTGGCATTGGATTTGAAGAACCTGCAGGAACCGCCTATGTCCAAGATTCCGGACTTTTCCCTTATTGCAGACTCCAGTAAAAAGCCCCTTGTCAAAAGGAAGATAATGCCCTTCCGCCTAATCACCCGCATTGCGGCAATGTTCGTGGCGGTCTTCATTCTTCTTGCAGTCGCCGTTCAGGCATCAGGCAGTTCGATACCGGGGGATTTCCTCTATCCTGTCAAACGTAGTTATGAAAAGGTCCGTTTTGCGTGCATGACAGGAAACAGGCAGAGGGCGGAATTCAAGATGGCGTGTTCCAATCTCCGCCTGTCGGAAGCCCTTGAATCGGCAGGGAAGGGAAGAAAGGCCGATGTTTCTCTTTTCTCATCCATGTTCGACGATTCACGGTATGCCCTTGAAAAGGCCTTATCCATGTCTGAAAAAGACAGGAATGAGCTGGTTCTCCTCACAGTCTACAACATGAATAAGCAGAAGGAAGGGATATATCAGTTATACAAGGATGCGACTGACAGTGAAAAATCCGAAATCTCCCATTATCTCTGCGCCTGTGGCAAGAGGGATGAACTTATGTCAATCACTTTTGGAATAAAGATTTCAACACCATCCGAAAAAGGTTGTCCGGCAATGTTCGAATGCTGTGACTGCTCTGAAGGCCGCGAGTGCAAAGTCTCCACAGATGAAATAACCAAGCTGAAGAGAGCTGTCCAGCCGTTAAGTTTAAAATAAGCCTCGTATCTGAACGTTTGTTAATCCCAGCAATATCACTTCTCCTACAGCCCTAACTTGGCCGGATATTCCGATAGCGACTGCCACTAATTATGGCAGTAAAGGAAAATTCAATAATTCTATCATCCCATGTAACATTTTTATTTTCCAGTCGTCTTTACCTATGAAAGCGTGATTAAGGAACAAGCAAATAAAAGGAGAAAACAGGGACATGAACATGATAATTCGCCTCTCGTTCGCTGTAATTGGAATCCTGATGATGATCATCGTACTGGTTGGGTGTCACGGCGGTCACCACTGATTCTAATTGGGAAATAGAAATGAACATGCAACTTAAATCAAAATACAAGGAGCAATCTGGAGCATTGACACCCCCAAAGTATGACCGGGGGGCTGGATGAACGGTTCTGCTATCCCCGGCATACTTCTTTAATTATAACGACACCTGTAACATTTTTAATTTCACGTCGTCTTATATGATGGAAAGAGGAAGGCAATGAGAAAGAAGGTGATTCCATGTTAAAAGCACTAATAGCTGATGATGATACTGAAATAAGAAATTTTATTTCTGTAATTATAAGGAGGAGCAACAGCTTTCAGATAAGCGAATCTTCTACCGTAAGGGATGTGTTACGCCTCTGCACGATTAATAAGTTCGACTTGATGTTTCTTGACCACCATCTGATGGATGGAGACGGGTGGTCAATCACCAGAACAATATCCCTGGAACCGGAGAAATATGGGAAGCCGCTAATCGTTGCCATGACCGGGAGTGTTTCCCCATATGAGCTCGATAAACAACGAGGAAACTTCTCCACGTTCATTCTAAAACCGTTCAGAGCCTCTGATATTGATGCCGTCTTAAGACAGGAGTCCGAAAATTACAGTCCTGCAAATTTAGAAATAAATAAAAAGAGATCATTTCAAATGTCTCTGCAATAGGATACAGCCAAAAATCAAAGTCTTAATTTCATAATAACAGGGATTATTAAAAGTCAAAACAAGGAGATGAATGCCATGAACAAGAAAATCATGTTGACAGTCGCCGGAATTGGGATTTTTACCCTAATGGGGATCTTGTACGCTGAGGAAACTGCAAATCCGGATCCGCAGGAGAAGAAGATCGCAGCACAGACTGAATGTCCGATAATGGGCAACAAGATCAACAAGAGCCTTTTCGTAGATGCCCAGGGAAAAAGAATTTACGTCTGTTGCGGGATGTGCATAGGAAAAGTCAAGGCCGATCCCGAAAAGTACATAAAGGAACTGGAAGCAAAAGGCATTGTCCTGGACAAAGCGGTCGCTGATGGTAAGGAAGGAGCTGCAAAACCGGCAAGTAAGGGGGGATGCTGCAACTAATTCAGACAGCGCCCTCTGATTAGGAGGACCGCATATGGCATGTGGATTAGCATAAGAGAACAGGCATTAAATTAAAAAGGAGTCTGTGTGAAAACGAGAATCAGTTTATCAATTGCAGCGGCTGGATGTTATTTACTGATGGGTAGCCTGTCCGCAGAGGAGGCGGCAAAGCAGACCACTCAGGACAAGAAGCTTATACAGACCGAATGCCCGGTGATGGCAGGAAGGAAAATAGACAAGAGCCTTTTTGTGGATTACCAAGGCAAAAGGATTTATGTCTGCTGTGGCGGGTGCGTTGGAAAAGTGAAGGCAGATCCTGCGAAGTACGTAAAGGAGCTGGAAACAAAGAATATTGTCCTGGCTACCGCCGGAAGCTAAGGTTTCTAAAGGGAGAAACAAAAGTAGGTGTTACCCTACCGTCTCTTGTATGTAAATAATAGGCATATAGTTTATATTCATTAGATTGCTATTTTTAAACTTAAAACAAGGAGATAAAGATTATGAACGCTAAAATCATATTGGCAGTCGCCGCCACCGTAATCTTTTTGCTGATGGGAACCTTGTCCGCAAAGGAAGTCGCAAAGCAGAAAACACCGGAGAAGAAAGCGCAGACCGAGTGCCCAGTGCTGGGTGAATCAATAGACAAGAGCCTTTTCGTGGACTACCAGGGTAAAAGGATTTATGTCTGCTGCAACGACTGTATCGAAAAGGTGAAGGCCGATCCTGAAAAATTCATAAAGGAGATGGAAGCAAAGGGCATCGCGTTGGAAGCGGCACCGAAGGATAAATCTTCGGCTGGAACGCCAAAAACAGAAAAAAAGGCAAGCTGCCACTGACTTTGGGTATACGAAGCAGCATGCCATTCAAGAGTAACTAGCATCTTTAAAACCAATTAGCTGGCAGGAGGTGGAGAATATGATGAAAAACAAACTTCAAATATCAATTGCGTCTTACGTGGCTTTGGTGTCCGCGCTTATCACGGCCATAGGCATGGGGGTTTATGCGGTATATCAATTTTATTCCCACCCAGGCCATACTGTAACAGGCTTGATGCTGGAGCATGGCTGGCATGTTGTTGTCCTAGGATTCCTGACCTATATGGTATCATACATTTTTTTCTATTTTCAGATAAAGAGGCCGATCTCGTCATTGTGGTTGAAATGCTATGCAATGACCAAAGGATACGAAGATAATATTAATGTGAATTCAACCATTAAAGAAATTCAAGAAATAGCCGATGCAATCGACATGCTTAAGGCGCAGTTGTCGAAAAACAAGAACGAACCTATTAGCAAACAGAATGACGAAGGGGGTACAACATGAAATCAAGATCAAAGAAAAATCCGGTTCAGGAAAAAACCTGCTCAAAAGCCGAATGCAAAATGTCTGAGTGCAGCGAGGGGAAAAGCCTGGAGAAACTGGCAAAATCCGGCAAGCTGGAAGAGTTTGTCAAGAAAAACAATGGTTCATGGGATCACCAGTCATGGCTTGAGCTGTGCGCAGAGATCTCCTTGGAGGGATACGAGCCGATTGATTATGACCAAGTCGGAGTTCTTATCGAACAATACAAAGCTGTTTATTTCTCAAAATAAAAGGAGAAAGAAGTCATGAACAGGAAAATCATGCTGACAATCTCCGCAGCTGGAATCTTCTTGCTGATGGGGATCCTGATATATGCGGAGGACGAAAAGCCTGCAGTTGATGATGCCAAGGCGACTGCAGTAACTGCATGCCCAGACTGCGCAAAACTTAACAAAGATTGCAAGCCTAGCGAAGCTGCAAAACTCTGCTCGGAATGTCAGAAGAAAGCCTTTTCAGCAAAGCCTGCCGAATCTGCCCCTTCGAGTACCAAAACACCTCCTTCTGTCCCTTCGAGTACAAAAACGCCTGATCCTGCACCCTCAAGTACAAAAACACCTCCTTCCGCTCCCTCTTCACCAAAGCCTGCTGTAAAAGCAGAAAACGATGTATGTAAATAATATGTAATCTTAACAAATATCTCGGTCTGGCGAAGTTGCAAAGCTCTGTCCAGACTGTCAGAAACAAGGAGATGAAGATCATGAAAACGAGAGTCATGTTGACAGTCGCCGCAGTCGGAGTTTTTTTCCTGATGGGGAACCTGTTCGCGGAGGAAGCTGCCAAACAGCCCGCCCAGGATAAGAAAGCGCAGACCGAGTGTCCTGTGCAAGGTGAAAAAATAAACAAGAGTCTTTTCGTGGACTACAAAGGTAAAAGAATTTACGTCTGTTGCAACGATTGTATCGAAGTAGTTAAGGCTGATCCAGAAAAATACATAAAGGCACTGGAAGCAAAAGGCATTCTCCTTGAAGCGCCACCGAAGGACAAGGGGCCCGCTGAAGGCAACGCTGTAACTCCAAAAACTGAGAAAAAGGCGGATGCTCACGCAGAACATCAGCACTGATACTGCTGAAGCAATCCTATTTAAAATGAAGAAGTCCGGGGAATATTCCGTAGCAGCTGTTTATGTATTTCTGCAATTAGCCCGGAGTATTTTACATTGCATGGGGGGGGGCATGTTTCAAAGATTTCTGCTGCTGGCGCTAATCATGCTGACCGGAGGATGTTCGGCGACGCCCCTGGACTCCTCCTTATCGCCGGATCATCCGGCCAGCCTAGATGCTCCCGAGTCTCCATATACACCTTCACCCGGCATCCTAGCTGAAGATCGCACAATCCCGCGTCTGATTCCGGAGTATCAGCCTAAGATGCAGCACCAGGTGGTGGAGGCGATATACGTTTGCTCGATGCATGCAAACATTGTCCAAAACGCTCCCGGCAAGTGTCCCAGGTGCGGCATGAGTCTTGTAAGGAGACCGAGTAAAAAAGGACTTGCCCCTGATGATGGAGAACATCATGAGTAAACGTGCAGTTTTCATCCTGTCAGTCATTGGACTGTGCTTTTTCCTGGCAGGCTGTATGGTGCCGCCAAAAGGAGGTTTCGACTATGTCGAGCAGAATGTCCAACAGCGCATAGGCCAGCGTGTCCAATGGAACCAGGACGCTCCCGAGGACAAAGTCGCCTCGAAAGCTGTTGCATCGATGCTTGAACGCCCGCTCACGGCGGACGATGCTGTGCAGATCGCGCTCCTGAACAACCGCCGCCTACAGGCAACCTATGAGGAGTTGGGCATAACCCAGGCTGCGCTGGTACAGGCAGGACTGCTCAAGAACCCGCGATTCAGTGCAAGCTACCTGCCATCCGTAGAGGCAGGACCGGTGGCAACCGTCGGCCTTGAACTGGCACAGGACTTTGCGGATCTGCTGTTCGTCGGAATGCGCAAGAGGATTGCCGCATCCGAATTCGAGGCGAGCAAGGCTCGTGTTACATCGGTTGTGCTGGACAAGGCTGCTGAAACCCGTGTGGCCTTCTTGGAATACCAGTCGGCCGAGCAATTTCTGGAGAAGCGCAGGCTGATCGCCGATGCGGCCTCCGTGTCCTTCGAACTCAGCCAGAAGCTCTTTGAAGCCGGGAACATCACCAATCTTGCCGCTACCAGTGAAAAGGCAAATCTCAATCAGGCCAAACTCGATCTGTCTAGGGCGCAAGCCACAGTATTGTCCCAGCGCGAACGGCTAAATTCTCTTATGGGGCTCTGGGGAACCCAGTCCGCAACCTGGCGTTTCGCAGGGCAACTTCCTGAACTGCCAAAGGATGAGATTGACATTCAGAACATCGAGCGCCATGCCATTGTACAAAGCCTCGACCTCGCCAAGACCCGGGCAAAAGCCGAGGCTGCGGCCGGACGCGCCGGACTGACCAAGTGGTCAACTCTCCTGTCAGACTTTGAAATCGGTGTTGCCAACAACCGTGAAGACGATGGATCCTGGCATGTCGGCCCGATCTTCTCCCTGCAAATTCCGATTTTTGATCAGGGACAGGCGAAGAACGCTGCAGCGGCGGCGGAGTTGCGGCGCGCCTTGCAGGAGTATGCCGCAGAGGCGATTGAACTGCGTTCAGCGGCCAGGGCGGCGCGTAACCGTCTCGTAGAAGCGAGGGATCGGGCGGTATACTGTCGCGACGTCCTGCTGCCTGCCCGTGATGAAGTCCTGCATGAGAGCCAGCTCCAATACAACGCGATGCAGATCGGCGCATTTCAGCTGATTGCCGCCAAACGCAGTGTCATTGACTCAGGCATCCAAAACATCGAAGCGCTCCGTGACTACTGGATAGCCCGTGCAGAAATAGAATTGATCCTGGCGGGACGCAATATGCCATCATCACAGCCGTCCGAAAGTTCAGCGTTACAATCCGGTTCAGAACGAAAGGAGCACTAATCATGCTGACACGCAGGGAAATGATTGCGGCTTCGGGAGCTATGCTCGCCGGCGGAACTGTAGTGTTTAGTCCGGTTGGGGCCGCATTGGCGGCTCCGCCACCTGCGAATGGCAACGGGCATCCTCGCGACGACCACGATAAGACTTGGCCGCCAGGTAAACTGGATCGCGACTATACGTCCGTTATCACATTAAACGGCTCCACCCTGCCCTACAAGCTTGTAGGAGGCATCAAAGTCTACCATCTTATCGCCGAAGAGGTCGAACACGAGTTCGCGCCGGGGCTTAAAGCAAACTGCTGGGGCTACAACGGCAATGTGCATGGTCCCACGATTGAAGCGGTGGAGGGCGACCGCGTGCGGGTATACGTCACAAACAAGCTCTCGGCGCCGACCTCTGTTCACTGGCACGGCGTGCTGTTGCCCAGCGGCATGGACGGAGTTGGTGGCCTGAGCCAGAGGGCCATTCAGCCCGGCGAGATATTCAAATATGAATGGACATTTCGCCAGCACGGCACGTTCATGTACCACTCGCACCATGATGAGATGACACAGATGGGAATGGGATTGATGGGAATGATTGTGGTTCATCCCCGGAAGCCCGGCGGCTCCATACCTGACCGAGACTTCGTATACATGCTCAGCGAATGGAAGATCGTTCCCGGCACCAGACGCCCCGATCCAAACGAGATGACCGACTTTAACATCCTCACCCTCAATGGCAGGTGTTTCCCCGGAACGGCTCCAATCGTGGCAAAGATGGGGGAGCGTGTCCGACTCCGGTTTGGAAATCTGAGTGCCATGGATCACCACCCGATCCACCTGCATGGCTATAACTTCAAATTGACCGCCACCGACGGAGGGGACATTCCTGACTCCGCCCAGTGGCCAGAGACTACGGTACTGGTTCCGGTGGGCAGTACCCGGACTGTTGAGTTTATTGCCGACAATCCCGGCGACTGGGCTATGCACTGTCACATGACCCACCACGTGATGAACCAGATGGGGCACGGCATACCCAACATGATCGGGGTAAAGCCCGGAGATCTCGATAAGAAGATCCGGAAGCTGCTGCCGGATTACATGACAATGGGTCAAAACGGCATGGGCGACATGGGCGAAATGGGTATGCCTGTTCCACCCAACAGCATTCCTATGGTGGGTGGCAAGGGACCGTACGACTACATCACCATGGGTGGCATGTTCACTATCCTGAAGGTGCGTGAGTCCCTGTCCAGTTATGACGATCCGGGTTGGTATCACGCCCCCTCCGGCACTCTTGCTGATCTGGCCAGCCCGGACGATCTGTTCCGCGACGGCGTCTCCGCAAGCGGCCGCCCGGGTTTATGAAAGAACCTATGGAAAAGTAAAAAATCATGAATATTGATGTAACAAAAACATGTTCATCTCGTCTTTACTTTTAAACTCAAACGAATAAGGAGATTGTATGGAAAAAGCATTAAGGACGATTGCAGTCAAATTAAAATCGTGCAGAATGGACAAGGCAATCAGCATGTTGCCTGTAGCGGCATGCATTCTCATAATAATTATGGCATTGACTGGATGTCGAGGAGGGCACCACTAATTCATCCAGTATCTTTGCAACAGGCAAGGGTATGGGTATTTGCCTAAGCGCTCTTGTCTAAACATTGAAAGCCATATAATTTACAGCTGAAAGTCAAAACATTTAAAATTTAAACGAGAAGATGAAGCCTATGAAGACAAATATCATATTGACGATCGCCGCAGCTGGAATCTTTTCCGTTATAGGGAGCCTATATGCGGAAGAAGCGTCTGGTAAAGTTGCCACGTCATCTGAACCATCAAAGGCAGCGGAATCCCAGCCCAAGAAAGATGATGCTCAAAACAGTAAAAGACAGATTTACTGTCCAATAATGGGAAATAAGGTTGATGATGTAGACAGAAAACTTTTCATTGATTATAAAGGCAAGAGGATTTATGTATGCTGTTCACGATGCCTGTCCATTGTGAAGGACGATCCAGAGAAATATGTAAAAGCGCTTGAAGCAAAAGGAATTGTCCTTGATGAGACGCCTAAGGACAAGGTTCCTGCAGAAAGCAAGGATGTAGAAAAGAAAGAAGGAGATCATGCCGGGCATCAGCATTGATTCAACGGCAGCAATCCTCTTGAAATGAAAAGCGGAGCGCGTCTATTTAAAAGCTCGGAGCTTGAAGGCTAATAATGAAGAAGTTAAATCAGAAATACTGGCGCAGGTTGTTGCTGATGACGATTATTGTCTCAGTTTATCTGTCCGGCTGCTATGGTCTCACGACCAAGAGCGAACGGCAGGCGCGAAGCGATTTTGGAACGCTGTCCAAGCTGTACCGTCCTGACGGCAATAAAGCAGCGCTTCCAGTCCTCGATGACAAATCTACCCTTGCAACACTTATTACATACGCCATGCTCAACCAGCCGCGAGTTGAAGCCGCCTATTATGAATATGCCGCAGCGGTGGAAAAGATCACGCTGGAGCGTTCCCTGTCGGATCCCAAGTTCACATTCCAGATGGACATTACAAACGTAATCAACTCCATAATGCCAGGTCTGATGCTTGATGTCCCCTGGCCGACAAAGCTCAGCACCAAGGCGGATGTTGCCTCGGCAGAGAGCCAGGCACGATATTACGAATTTGAAAGCGCGGTGCTTCAGACGGCGTTCGACGTCAAGCGCCCCTATTACCAGCTTCACTTTCTCGATGAGCGCATCCGCATCAACAATAAGATGCTGATACTGATGAACAAACTGGAGCAAATCGCCCGCGCATTGAACGAATCAGGGAAGGTTACGTTGCAGGATGTGCTTAGGGCGCAGATCGAACAGGAACGGCTGAAAACTGAAATTGCCAATCTTGAGGATTCGCGCAACCCGCTAATGGCAAAGCTCAAAACAGCACTGGGGATCTCCGTCGACCAGCCGAACCCGCCCGTTCCAGTGCAGTTCGAGTCAACTCCTCTTGACATGAGTTCCGATCAACTTCTGGCGACAGCCATGGCGCACAATCCGCGGTTAAAATCAATGGAGGCCGAAGTTCATGCAGCTGAAGATAGCATCCATCTTGCCCATTTGAGCAGGTTTCCAGATTTCACTGTAGGCGTAGAGGGTGATGTGAAGGCCGCGCCAGTCATGGTGAGGCCTAAATTTGAAATGACGCTGCCCATCTGGCTCGACAAGATTGCGGCGGAAATAGCTGCTGCCCAGGCACGCAAGCAGGCGGCTTCGTCCAGATTATCCGCAGAGCAGATCCAGCTGGCAGTAGAATTCGCCGACAAGTCATATATGTACCGGGAAGCGAAACGCAATCTGAAACTGCTCGACGGAAATCTGCTGTCCAAGGCGCAGATGTCCCTGGATGTCGCGCGTGCCGCCTATTCCTCAGCTCAAATAGATTTCATAAACCTCCTAGAGGCGGAACGCACATTGCTCCAGTTCCAAATTGCCGAAGTTGAAGCCCGCACCCAATGTGAACTGGCCCTGGCCGAACTCAGCCTTATAATCCTTGGAACACCTCCGGAAAATGCGCCGCTCGCGGCCCCTCCTTTAACAGACATCAAGCCAAAATAGAGGACTCAATACAGTTATGAAAACAAAAACTAAAGTCGCGATATCCATTACGGTCGTTGCATTGGCAACGCTTGCCTTCTTCCTTTTTTTCCATAAACCATCCTCCCATGACCACGGAAGCGGGACAGAGTCAAAATCTGAACAGCTCTACACCTGTGGCATGCACCCGCAGGTGATTCAAGACAAGCCGGGCAATTGTCCCATATGCGGAATGAAGCTGACCCCGGTCCGCAAGCAGGCCGGTGCGGACGTGGGAGCAAAGGAACGGAAGGTGAAATACTACAAGTCCACCATGAATCCCGGCGAAGTGCGCCAGACTCCGGGCAAGGACAGCATGGGCATGGACATGGTTCCAGTGTATGACAGCGAGGCTGCTGACGAATCGTCCTCCATCACAATTGATCCTGTGACGATCCAGAATATGAACATCCGAACCACCGAAGTCGTCCGCGGCCCATTGAGGCGGACTATCCGCACAGTGGCGGTTATAGACTATAACGAGCATTTCCTGGTTGATGTGACTACCAAGGTCAAGGGGTGGATTGAAAAGCTATACGTGAACGCCACCGGGCAGCAGGTGCACAGAGGCGACCCGTTGTTCGAGCTCTACTCGCCGGAACTGTACAGCGCAGAAGTGGAGTATCTTATAGCCACCGGTTCATCCGCCAGCACCGAACAGGACGGAATCGATTTAAAATCCAGCGCCATCACCAAGCTGAAATACTTTGATATTTCAGATGAACAAATAGCCGAATTGGATAAAACCCGTCAAGCCAAGAAAACTCTGCGTATCCTTTCCTCCAGCGACGGATTCGTCATTGAGAAAATGGTTGTCGAAGGACAGATGGTTGACGCTGGCATGAAGATATACCGTCTGGCGGACCTGTCACTGGTATGGGTCTATGCGCAGATATACGAGCAGGATCTCGCCTATGTCAAACTGGGACAGGAGGCGGTCATGACACTTTCATATCTGCCGGACCGCCAGTTCCATGGCCGAGTGACCTATATCTATCCGAACGTGGATGAGAAGACCCGTACCGCCCGTGTACGCATGGAATTCCATAACCCGGGATACTTCCTAAAGCCAGGTATGTTCGCTTCGGTCTCGGTCTCCTCCGAACTGGATCCTTCTGCAATTCTTGTGCCAGACTCGGCCATCCTCCGCAGCGGTGAGAAGAATACTGTTTTTGTAGCCCTTGAAGGCGGACGTTTCGCCCCACGCACGGTAACACTTGGCCCCCAGGCGGAGAACGATCAATATCAAGTCCTCAGCGGTCTTGACAAAGGTGAAAAAGTCGTCACTTCCGGCCAGTTCATGCTTGATTCCGAGAGCCAGTTGCGCGAGGCCATACAGAAGATGATTGAACCCGGAAAAACTGCATCGGAAATGGCACCTGCTCAGAAAAAAGACGCACCGACAACTCAGGCCACGCCGGAAAAACTGGTCTACATCTGCCCCATGCCGGAACATGCAATGATACATTACGACCATTCCGGCAAGTGCCCTATCTGCGGGATGACGATGATGCCGGTTCTGGCCTCGACGCTGCACGATCTTCAGTTGCCAGGCAAATTGCTCTACTATACCTGCCCCATGCCGGAACACGCAGATGTCCACATGGACAAGCCTGGCAACTGTCCGAAATGCGGCATGACGCTCATACCGGTTTTGGAAGAGCTAAAGAAAGCGCCTCTTGAACCGGTCAAAGGCTCCGAGGCAATGCCGGAAAAGCTCTATGTCTGTCCGATGGCTGAACACGCAGATGTAGTTTCCGATAAACCTGGCAAGTGCCCGAAATGCGATATGACCCTTGTGGAAACAAGCAAGGTTCCCCACGGTAAAGATGCTGAAAAAAACTGGCATAGGCTTCATCCGGCTCCTGCTTCCAGCCAGGATACACAGCAACATCAACACTAAGCCGAACAGGAAATGCTCCCATGTTAAAAGGAATAATTGATTTTTCGCTAAAGAACAAATTCATTGTTCTCCTGGTCACAGTGGCGCTGGTGCTCAGCGGACTTTATGCGGTGAAGAACATTCCGCTTGATGCCATCCCAGACCTGTCGGACACACAGGTCATCATCTACACCGAGTATCCCGGACAGGCACCACAGATCATCCAGGACCAGGTAACCTATCCCATCACCGCCAAGATGCTTTCCGTACCCTACAAGAAGGTGGTGCGCGGCTACTCGTTCTACGGCTATTCCTTCGTTTATGTCATTTTTGAAGACGGCACGGATCCCTACTGGGCACGTAGCCGGGTGCTTGAATATCTGAGCCAGCTCAGCAGCCAGCTGCCCAAAGGAGTGACGCCTTCTCTTGGTCCGGATGCCACAGGCGTAGGCTGGGCCTTCATGTATACGATCAACTCGAAACAGCGCGATCTCTGGGAGCTTCGTTCCATGCAGGACTGGTATCTGCGATACCAGCTCACCGCAGTGGACGGCGTGTCGGAAGTCGCTTCCATCGGCGGTTTCCAGAAACAGTACCAGGTGACTGTGGATCCGGTGAAACTGCGCGCCTACAACCTGCCTTTGTCGGATGTGGGCAAAGCCATAGAGATGAGCAACGGCGAAGTAGGCGGGCGCTCCATCGAACTGGCCGAGAAGGAATACATCGTGAGGGTCAAGGGATATATCCAGGATGTGGAGGCTCTCCGCAAAGTCGCCGTGGGTGTAGGTCCCAACGGCGTACCTATTTTAATGCGCGATGTGGCTACCGTGCAGCTCGGACCGGAGATGCGCCGGGGCATCGCAGAACTCAACGGCGAAGGCGAAACCGTCGGAGGAATCGTCGTCATCCGCTACGGAGCCAACGCCCGCCAAGTCATCATGGATGTGAAGAAACGGCTTGACGAGGCTATGAAAGGACTGCCTCCGGACGTGACCTATTCAATCGCCTATGACCGCAGCGCCCTCATAGACCGCGCCGTCCGGACGCTCGAAGAAAAGCTCATTGAGGAAAGCATCGTGGTGGCGCTGGTCTGCATCGCTTTCCTGATGCACCTGCGCAGTGCAATGGTTGCCATCCTGATCCTGCCCATCGCGGTGCTCATGTCCTTCCTCGTAATGTTTGGACAGGGGATCAGTTCCAACATAATGTCACTTGGAGGTATCGCCATCGCAATTGGTGCAATGGTGGACGCTGTAATCATCATGATCGAGAACGCCCATAAGCACATGGAGCATGATGCGGGGAAAAAACCGCACTGGGAGATCATCCGGGACGCTTCCATCGAGGTTGGACCGACGCTCTTTTATTCGCTGCTGGTCATCACTGTGTCGTTTATCCCTGTGTTCACGTTGCAGGCGCAGGAAGGGCGCTTGTTCAAACCGCTGGCTTTCACGAAGACCTATTCGATGGCAGCGGCGGCGCTTCTCTCAATCACGCTGGCACCTATCCTCATGGGTTTCTTCATACGCGGTAAAATTCCGCCTGAGGAAAAGAATCCCATAAACCGCTTTCTCATCTGGGTGTATCACCCGCTGATTGATTTGGTCATCAGATGGCGCTGGATTGTCATTTTCAGCGCAGCAGCCATCATCCTCTGGATTTTCTTTCCTTCGAACATGCTTGCCGCGCGCCTGCTGCCTGACGGCAAGGTCAAGGAATGGGCGTTCAAGGCCGGAAAGTTTTTCCCGTACCAGAACATCGGCTCGGAGTTCATGCCACCTCTCTATGAGGGCGACCTGCTTTACATGCCGACAACCTTCCCGGGAATATCATCGACCAAGGCGCGTGAACTTATCCAGCAGACCGATAAGATCATCCGTTCCTTTCCGGAAGTGCAAAACGTCTTTGGCAAGATTGGCCGCGCCGAAACCGCCACAGACCCTGCGCCTTTCGACATGATCGAAACAACAATCATGCTCAAGGATGAGAAGGAATGGCCGAAAGCGGATATCAAGGATGAGACAGGCAAAGTCATTGCACACAGGCAGCGCACACCCGACGAACTGATTGATGCGCTCAACGGCGCCATTCAATTTCCCGGCCTGACCAACGCATGGACAATGCCCATCAAGACAAGGATAGACATGCTTTCCACAGGTATAAAGACTCCGATAGGCATAAAGGTCGCCGGTCCAAATCTGGCTGAGCTTGATAGGATCGGCTCCGAGATTGAGGCTGTTGTAAAACAGGTTCCAGGCACGGCAAGCGCATACTCCGAACGAGTTGTCGGCGGCCGCTATCTGGAGTTTGACATCAACCGTGATGAAATTGCCCGGTATGGTCTCACGCTGGGCGAAGTGCAGGAAGTCCTATCCGTGGCACTG
>CAZDNQ010000047.1:0-15873 GCA_964506605.1 uncultured Victivallis sp.
CGGAAATATGTCAGGCGAGGACCACATCCGTCTCGTCAATGAAATAAGCAGGCAGCGGCTTGCAGGCATAATTTTCGCGTCAAGCATATGCATGATTGACAATACACCCCTTGTGCTTGAAGTAAACATCCCAAGGATCTACATAGGCACCAGGATTGGGAATATCGACATTCCGTCGATCTCCTTAGACTCCAAATCCTTTATTGACAGAAGCCTGGACTACCTTGTATCAAGGAACTGCAGGCGCATAGCCTTTATATCAACTCCAGGCTATAAAGATACGCTCGCAGACAAGATTAATGTTTTCCTTGCCAGACGGAAGCTTCCTTTCATACCGGAACTGCATCAGATGTGCCCGCTGAACTACGCTGAGGCCGCATCCAATCTGGTCCGCCTGCTCATGTGGCTTCCAAGGGAGAAACGCCCGGAAGCCATCATTGTGGCTGACGACAACCTGACTGAACCGGTTTGCAATACGCTGCGGCTCTTGAATGTAAATGTCCCGGAAGATCTGGAAATAGTCTCCCACTGCAACTTCCCCAGGACGTCCAGCACGTCCATGCCTGTTAAGTTCATCGGATATGACATACATGCCCTCATGAAGAGATGCATTGAGATTCTGAAACTCGAGAGACTGTCAAAGGATGTCCCTGCTGAGAGCTTGATTGCCGCCTGCACCGACGAGGAATACGCCCGGCTCCAGGACCGATGAAAAATCCTTGTGGAATATTTTAACCCTCCGCTTGACAACCATGAAAAACAAGAGTAACAGTTATACACACTACTTATATTGTTATTTTAGTATAGTGTACATGGAGGCAGATGATGAAACGGGATTTCCAATTCACCCTTATCGAGCTCCTGGTGGTCGTCGCCATCATCTCCATACTGGCCGCGCTTCTGCTCCCCGCCCTGCAGCAGGCCAAAGAGACCAGCAGGCGGATTGTCTGCGTCAGCAACCTCAAGCAGGTCGGCACGTTCTGCTTCCTGTACGATTCCGATTACAACGGATGGTTCCCCCCGCAATGCAGGAATGGAAACTTCGTGGTGGCAACGGCCTGCATCTATGGCGGAGACCCTTTCTATCTGAACGCGCTTGGATACCTGTGCCGTCCAAACAGGGCGGATATCGCCTCTCCTCCTTTTGTCCCTGTAGACAGTCCGAGCTATACCTCCTCCCCGGATGTATTCTTCTGCCCGAACATAGAAGCCAGGTCAAGCGCTGTCCAGAGCTCTGTATTCGCATCCGGATATGACTACAAGAAGCTGTGGCACACAAGCGGTGTCCAGGGCTACTTCTACCATGGGGATCCCTGGGTCGGCTCAGCGACGGGCAAGCTGGACTTCGAATCGCTCTATACCGGCGCTCCCGGCTTCGCCACCGGATACATCTACGGCTCGATGCGCAGGCAGGACAACTCCTCTTCGACGGCCAAAATCCCATTGTGTTCGGATCTCATGCAGGAAAACGGCAGTTCATATTTCAGACTCCACTCGCCCGGCAAGGTCGGCTACATCCAGGGAGGCGGGAATGTCACTTTCGGCGATGGCCACGTGGAATGGGTCGACGGCAAAGGCTGGAGGACATCCGGTGGTTATAACAATTATTACAGGCCATATGACTACTGAACTTCAAACAGCAGGCCGAGCATGCGCGGCGGATTATCCGAAGTCAAACAAATCTGAAATAATTTAATCCGGCACCTTGACACCATCGGAACGCAGGAGTATTATTTTCATACTCTACATATTTTGTTTTATTTGCATAGCGTGTAAAACCGGCGGGGGAAACAACCAGAAGAGGACCTAGATCACAGTTCAGCGTCAATTTCACTTTATTATTAAAATAACTCATATCAAAGCAATAAACAAATAATAAACCAGGTGGAAAATGAAAAGACGAATATTCGCCCTCCTCTCCAGTCTTTGCCTCCTTGCAGGCGCAGGATCTGTAAATGCGGCCACTTATTACATCTCCCCTGACGGCAACGACAGCACCAACAATGGCACCGCAGCCGCCACACCGTGGAAGACGCTCTCCAAGGTTAATGGCACTACATTTGCAGCCGGTGACAAGATCCTCTTTAAGAGCGGAGAGTTCTTCACGGCTCCGGCAAACAGCGATGCGCTGACCATAAATGGCGCGGGGACTTCCGACAGCAACCGCATCGTTTATGGCGTCTATGGCGGTACTGACCGGGCCGTCATCTCCCAGCCGACCACAGGAAAAAACGGCGTGAAGTTCGCAGCCGCCAATGACTGGGTGACAGTACAGGACCTCGAAATAGCCGGCCCCTACGCCTGGTCCGCAACCGCCACGGACGGGGCAATGACACCTTACGGGATCCATCTGCAGGGCTCTTCCAGCAATGTCCTGCAAGGCACTAACATCCAGCGGGTGGTGGTACATAACTTCATGGGCAGCGGCATCCGCTCCAACTATGGCGAAAAACTTTCCGATACGCGGATTGAATATTGCGAGGTCTACCAGGTTGGTGATGCCGGAATCCGCATGGGGAACGACGGGGAGACGCAGAATGGCGAATTCCGCAACAACCTCTATGTCGGCCACTGCTATGTCCACCACACTTCTGGATTCGATGCAGGCACAGGCACCCACAACGGCGACGGAATCCAGATCGCCTGCGCCAGGAACGTGACCGTTGAATATTGCGTAGTCCACAACACCGCAACGGCATTCAAAGGGAATTCAGGCGGGCCAGTCGGGATCTGGTTTGCTGATGTCCATACAGGGCTTATGCAGTTCAACGAGGTCTACAACAGCTCCTGCGGACTCAGCAGCTCCGATGGCGGAGGCATAGATATCGACGGGGGCTGCCTGGATGTCATAGCGCAGTACAATTACACGCATGACAACGACGCTTCGGGATATCTGCTAGCGCACTGGGGCACGAGCTGCAGCCCGACTGAACGTAATACATTCCGCTACAACTTATCCATCAACGACTGCAAGAAGCTCCAGGCGGGATTCCTGATCTGGAGCGGCGGCGGAACCGAAACGTGCCAGAGCACGCGTTTCCATAACAACCTGATCGTCCAGACCAGGATAGCAAAAACAAGCGCCTGCCTTGAAAGCGGAAACGTTGCGAATGCGACCAATCCGGTGCAGATATACAACAATATCTTCATAGCCACCAACGGCCACCGTCTGACCAATGTCGCATCCAAGCCCAATGTCCTCATCAGGAATAATATCTGGTGGGCCCTGGACGGGAATTTCCTCTATTACAGTTCTACGTCGGCACCCAGCACGCTGGCGGTAGTCGATCCGTCCGGCCTCCAGGTCGATCCCCTAATCATTGATGCAGATGCGCTCTTAAGCCCTCCGACCATAGGAATAACAAAAATCGATCAGATGAGGAATATCCTGGCACCTCATTTCAAACTGGTCTCCGGCTCTCCTGCGATCAACGCCGGACTTGACAAGGATCTGCAAGGGAACACCATCTCAGTCGGAACCAGGGATTTCTACGGAAACGCGATACCCCAGGGCGGGGCATATGACATCGGCTCGCACGAAAGGGCGCCTGATGCAGCTGGGAAAATTGGATTTTCCCAGGGCTATGCCTCGGGACTGGAGGGAACATCAGTCATAGTGACGGTAAGCCGCAAAGGCGGTTCAACCGGAGCCGCCACTGCCACCGTGACAAGTCTGGACGGACAGGCAAAGGCGGGTTCAGATTTTACTGCGGTCAATACTACCCTCAGCTGGTCCAGCGGAGACAGCGCCGACAAAAGCATCACCATCCCCCTCAGCAATGATTCCATCGTCGAGGGCGATGAGAATTTTTCACTTCTTCTTTCAAATGTGACCGGCGCGGAGATGGACGGGGACGGAATCAGTTCAATCACAATCCAGGACAATGATTTCGCTCCTGCCGCCAACTATGCGAATCCTCTTGACATATACGGTTCAGATCCGTTCGTCACCCCAGGAGGCGACGGAAAATTCTACATGTTCATCACGGATGGAGATGGCACGACGACAGCCCCGAGCCGCCTGGAGTCAACGGATCTTGTCAGCTGGTCGAACAAGCAGGCAGCCTACAGCGATCTGACCGCACAGTCGCCCCATGTGATTTTTGATCCGGTCGGTTCCCTGTGGTGGTATTTCGGAAACAACGAGACAGCCAGTGGATATTCAATAGACGGACCTTTCACAAAAGTCAGCGACAACTGGGGCGCAGGCCCATGGCATTATGTCGATCCTGCAGGCGGACAGGCTTACATGTTCAGCGGAGGAACAAATGGAGGACGCCACAAAATCGATCTTATTGACAGCCCGGCATACGCAACCCAGACCATCTATCCTCACTTCATAGACGGCTGGTGGGGATCTAGCTGGGAAGGGACCACGATTGTCAAGAACGGTTCTACTTATTACTGGTTCATGTCCATGAACACATCGGGTCGCTCCACATATCGTCTGGCATACGCCACTGCACCAAGTCCTGAAGGGCCATGGACCATGCAGACACAGGAGGATTCCGCCGCCATCCTGCGCCAGTCGGATCTGGAGAACATATGGGGACCTGGAAGTTCCTCAATTTACACAGATGTGCGAGGCACCAAGTGGCTCTACTACCAGCAAAAGGACGCCAGCAGCAGCACCAGTGTCCTGACAGACCGCCATATCGCAATGGATCCGATCTGGTTTGACGGCAGCGGGGTCCCGCATATCCGCCCTACCCGCGCCACATCTCGTCTGGGACCGAACAGCCTGCCTTCCGACATCTGGCCTACCGTGCCGGCAACATCGGCCATTGAAGCAGAATCCTATGCAGGCTCCACAATCGTAACATTGTCGGCAGGCGGCACAGGCACAATAGTCGGCACTGTGCGCAGCCAGGCTTATCTCGCCTACCGCAATGTGGATTTCGGCGCGGGACAGTCAGGCATCCAGGTGAATCTTTCCAGCGGACTGGCCGACACCGGCAATATCGGCTCGATCGAAATACATGTTGACGGCGTCAACGGTCCGCTGGTCGGACTACTTCCGGTCACCAAGACAGCTGGATGGACAACGTTCCAGACTTTTTCCGGCGGGCTCAACCAGACAGTCAGCGGGGTAAAGGATGTCTTCCTGGTGTTCCACGGCATACGGCCCGGCACGGAGCTTATGCGCCTGGACTGGTTCAAATTCACCGCCAGCGGCACGCCAAACACAAACAGACCTCCCGTTGCCAATCCCGACAGCGCAATCTGCCGCATGGGAACTCAGCCGATAACATTCAACGTGCTCAGCAACGACAGTGATCCCGACGCCGGCAACACAATGTCATTGGTCGCCGCCAGCAATGCGACTATGGCCAACCGCAGCTTCAAGGCTTCAGCAAACAATCTGGTCGTCAGCGCCAACGGCGATGTGGCCTACACCCCGCCATCCGCAACCTTCTGGGGTGAAGACGTATTCTTCTACACGGTCAAAGACAGTGCTGGCGCCTACAGGACCGGGACAGCAAAAGTCAAGATTTATCCGGGAACCAACCTGCATCAGGAAAGCGGAGGACTTCTTGTCATTGAGGCGGAAGACTTCAACGACAGCCAGCTCAACAATGATACGAACGGGGCATGGATTGTTGACACCAGCGTTGAAGGATTCAAGGGTACCGGCTATGTCACCACCGCAGACAATGGAACAAGTACGACCAACAGCACAGCCTATCTTGATTATGCTCTGGATATCCGCACTCCAGGAGTCTACACGGTGTGGGCGCGATGCAGCCAGCCGGATACAAACGGCAACCTGTCACAGATCAGCTTTACAACAACGCCGGCAAGCAGTCTTCCGGACCGCATCGCCAGCAATTTTGATGCTTCGTCGGCACAGGCCGGCTGGTACTGGGTCAAGCTGCCGGAGCTCCGCTCATTACGTCCCGGGATACTCCGGATGCGACTCAACCGTTACGATGACGGACACAGGATAGACCAGTTCGTGCTGTCGTCTGATCCCGACTATAATCCGGCGAATACTGCAGGAACCTTGACACTGTCAGCCGCTTCCGCCACTGTTTCCGAAGGGGCGGGATCTATCAGCATTTCAGTATCTCGCACCGGAGGCAGTACGGGCGCCGCTTCCGTTGCGTATGCAACTGCGAACGGAACTGCCATAGCAGGTTTGGATTATACCGCAAAATCGGGAACTCTCAACTGGGCGGACGGGGATGCAGATTCCAAGACCATCGCTATTCCCATACTTGAAGACAGCCTGGCAGAGGGGAATGAATCCTTTGCCCTGACACTGTCCGGAGCAACAGGCGCAATCCTCGGCTCACCCGCAAGCGCTACGGTCACAATAACTGACAACGAAGCTCCTCCTACCATCTACGTATATCTCCTGGGCGGACAGTCCAATGCCGTGGGTTACGGCTCCAACAAGTCGGCGCTCCCGACCAGCCCGGTAAATCTCCAGCAACCCCAGAACGACGTGCTTTATCTTGCCAACACCAGCGGCCTGACAACACTGACAACTCTCCGTCCTGCCTCCACGGAGTTCGGTCCGGAAATCACCTTTGGACGTTCCATGGCCGACTATATGGCTCCGTCAGGCATCATAGTCGCAATCATCAAGCATGCGGAAAACGGAACGAATTTATATTCACAGTGGGCGGCGGGTGGCACATCCGGCACAAGTGGTGACGGAACCTCCTATGTCAACTTCCAGACAACCGTCAGCAACGGACTTCTTGCACTTCACACAGCCTATCCAAGCGCCAACATCGCAGTCAAGGGGATGTATTGGATGCAGGGCGAAAGCGATGCATCCGCAGTCGTCGCCTCCCAATATGAGAGCAACCTCACCAACTTCATCAGCGACATCCGTCTGACTTACGGCGCAAACCTGCCCTTCGTCATCGGACGCCTTTCTTCAGGCCAGACCTCCCTTACGGCTACCTACCTCAGCCAGGTCCGAGCTGCACAGACCAACATTGATACCGCAGATCCTTATGCAATAACCATCAGCACCGACGGTTATTCCCTGAACGCCGATGCCCTTCACTTCACCAGTGCAAGCCTGCAGACATTGGGATACGACTTTGCCAACGCGATGAAGACTCTCAGCCCTGCCCCTTCAGGCTCCTCTCTGTATCTTTCCTCAGCTTCGGCAACTGTTGCTGAAAACGCAGGATCTGTCACCATCACAGTCTCCCGCAACGGAACGGCTTCCGGAGCGGCATCGGTCCAGTACGCTAGCAGCAACGGAACCGCGACCGCCGGTTCCGACTACACAACGGCAAGCGGAACATTGAACTGGGCGGACGGAGACAGCACGAGCAAGACTTTTTCGGTTGCAATAGCAAATGACGCGATAGACGAGGCGGATGAGTCAATCAATATCACACTTGCAAACGCAACCGGCGCAAATCTCGGCACACCGAATTCTGCTGTCATTACGATTACCGACGACGACGCGACCCCGGCGGTCACTTTCACATCAGCAAACCAGAGCAAGGCCGAGAACGCTGGGACCGCGACGATCACCGCACAGCTTTCTGCGGCAAGCGGACAGGCCGTAACGGTTCCGTTCACAGTTACCGGCACTGCTGCAAATCCGGCAGACTATACAATCACCGCAAGCCCGATCATCATCGCCGCAGGAGCGACTTCCGCAAATATCACGATCTCGATAGTCGACGATGCCATCTATGAGAATCCCAACGAGACAGTAATCGTGACCATGGGGACTCCGACCAACGCCGCAAAAGGCGTGACGACAGCCCATACTCTTACAATAACTGATAACGATCCGGCCCCTTCCGCCGGGACAATCGCACTTTCGTCCGCCACATACACGGTGGCAGAGAACGGGACCAGCGCAACGATAACAGCCACCAGGACCGGTGGCAGCTTCGGAACCGCATCAGTTGCATATGCGACAAGCAACGGGATAGCGACAGCCGGTTCCGACTACACGGTGGCAAGCGGTACCCTGACGTGGGCGGACGCTGACACCGCCAGCAAGACATTCACCATTGCGATAACAAACGACGCTCTTGACGAAGCCAACGAGACGGTCAATATCACCTTGAGCAGTGTGACCGGAGCTACTCTTGGCTCACCTGCTGCGGCAGTTCTTACGATCACCGACGACGATGCAACACCTACGGTCACGTTCACATCGGCAAGTCAGAGCAAGACCGAGAGCGCCGGGACCGCGACGATCACCGCGCAGCTTTCCGCAGCGAGCGGACAGGCCGTGACGGTTCCGTTCACCGTTACCGGCACTGCTACAAATCCAGGAGACTACACGATCACTGCAAACCCGATCACCATTGCCGCAGGTGCGACTTCCGCAAATATAACTGTCACGATAGTCGACGATGCCGTCTATGAGAATCCCAATGAGACAGTAATCGTGACCATGGGGACTCCGACCAACGCCGCGAAGGGCGCGACTGCGATCCATACTCTTACAATAACTGATAACGATCTTCCCGACATAGTGACCAGTAGCGCTTCGCTATCCGTCCCTGAAGGCACCACTGCGACATTCCAGGTGAAGCTCAGTGCGCAGCCGGCGGCGAACGTAACTGTGGCCATCGCCCGCAGTGCAGGAGATTCCGACATAAGCGTCAGCTCTGGATCCAGCCTGACATTCACGACCGCGAACTGGAGCACGTACCAGACGGTCACCCTTGCCTGCGCGGAAGATGCGGATACTGCGAACGGCAGCAGCACGGTCTCTTGCACGTCTGGCACCGCGAACACGAAGAACGTCACCGCGAGCGAGGCCGACAACGACTACAATCTGACCGTGAACAACGATGGGAACGGGACGACGTCTCCGTCAGGCGCGACCGTTAAGACGAAGGGGTCGGCGGTGGCGGTCAGTGCGACGGCCAGTAGCAATTATCTTTTCACGAACTGGACAGTGACCGCTGGGTCTGCGACATTTGCAAATGCGAATTCCGCAGAGACTACGGTGACGGCATCGGCGGATGCGACGGTCCGTGCAAACTTCGCACACCAGACTGCGACCCTGACGATGGCGGCAGTTGGAAACGGGACATGCACGCCTGCTTCCGGTTCCAGCACTGCAGTCAATACCGCGACAGCCATTCCTATAACTGCGGCAGCAACCGCAGGCAACACCTTCGTCGGATGGAACGTGACCGGGAATGCCGTCGTGGCAGATTCGGAATCGGCTTCAACTACCGTGACATTGAGCGGCAACTCTACAGTGACCGCCAACTTCATCTCAGGGATCGTCACGACCATCACAGCCGACAATCCAGAGACGCTCCTGTCAGGAGCGAAATACAGCAAGAAGATGTTCAGAATCGTCGTCCCTGCCGGGAAGACCTCCCTCAACATTGTGACCAGCGGCGGAAGCGGGGATTGCGACATATATGCCAAATTCGGTAGCGCCCCTACTCTTTTAAGCTATCTCAAGAAGGCGACAAATCACGGCATCGGCGATACCCTGAGCATATTGAACCCCTCCCCCGGCGCATGGTACATCATGCTCTACGGTTATTCAGCATACAGCAACTATACGCTCCTCGTTACCTTAGGCGCGGGCGGACCAGCGCAGGTCGCCAACCTGAAAGCTACGTCCGGCAATACCGACAGCATCCCTCTGACCTGGGACGTCGTACCCGGAGCGGATTCATACGAGGTATACAGGTCCGACGTGGACAACGTCGAGCTTGCCACCAAGATAAGCGATGTCAGTGCGCCGGCAGCGGCATGTAAAGACGCCTTCAGCACCGCCGGGAAGTACAAGTATTACTACTGGGTAAGGGCCGCCAACGCAAACGGCAAGGGAGAGTTCAGCGACACTGCAAGCGGCATGACCGCAGATACTGCTGTTACCGTACTTAAGAATGGCACTGCGGTTCTTCCCCTGATTAGTGGTAACACCGGTTCCATAAAGACATGCGCCTTGACGGTACCTGCGGACCAGACACTGCTTGAGATCAAGGTTTCAGGGGGAAAGGGCGACTGCGATTTCGATGTTGTCAAGTCAGGTGCCGTTCTCAGGAAAGCCATGCGCGGAAGCAACGTGGAACTCGTGCAGATAGAGAATCCTGACGCCGGCGTATGGCTGATACGCCTCTACGGAGTTACTGACTACAGCGGTCTTTCACTGATGGCGAAATACTCCAGGGCCACGGCCCTCCCGGCAGCGCCTGCTGTCACTGCGACCGATGGCACATACGAGGACCGCGTGGTTGTCACATGGAAGGCGGTCGCATCCGCAACCAGGTACGAAATCTTCAGGAATACTCTCAGCTCATCCATCACAGGATCGGATCTGAAGAGCCTCGGTGAAACTTCAGACTGCATCTTCGAGGACTGCACAGCCCTGTCCGGCACGAAGTACTACTATTTCGCGAAGGCGAGGAATTCGTATTACGATGCAAAGACCAAGTCGGCAAGTACCGGCATCAGCAAACCCGGTGCTGTAAATTTGGGATATGTGGCAAACGCTCCTTCCGTTCCAGGCGCAGTAACCGCATCGGACGGGACGTACTTCGACAAGGTCAGGATATCATGGACAAAGGTTGCAGGTGCTACATCATACCTTGTGTTCCGTACGGAGAGCGCGGTGGCACCAAATCCGTCAAACGTCGAACCGCTGGCTGAGACGACAGCTCTTTTCCTAGACGATTTCAGCGATGACTTCGGCGACGGTTTTATTCCGGCTCCGGGAGTCGCAGTAAAGAAATACTTCTACTGGATAGCAGCGAAGAACGAGACCGGGACAACAGCGATCAGCAGATCCAATGACGGATATCTGTCAAGGAAGGGACCTGCGAAAGTCACCGCCAGCAACGGAACATATTCTGACAGGATCATTGTCACGTGGACAGCCGTACCGGGCGCAACCGCCTATGATGTCTTCAGATATACCGACACCAAGTTCGCAAATGGCGAGAAGCTGCTAGGCGCCGGAATTGCATCCCTGGAATGCGTTGACACCCCGGCGGAAACCGACAAGGTCTACTACTACAGGGTAAGGGCGAAATATGGTTCGGGAGATCCGGCAGTATACAAATACGACAGCGACTTCAGCCTGGGTGCTGCGCCAGGCAATGCCTCCTCAAAGATCATGGATGCAGCCGTCGAGGCGGATTTAAATGCCGGAGACACCTTGTCCAACATCTCCAACACCAAGGGGAGCAGTCTTTACTACTCGGTGTCAGTGCCAGCCGGGACGACACGCCTTGTGGCAACATTGGAAGGAACAGCTAACACGGCGGCGAATGACTGCGACCTTTTTGCGAAGTTCGCAAACCTGCCGACGAAATCATCCTATGGTGGAAAAGGGATTGAGAATGAGGATATGGAGATACTCACCGTCAGCAATCCGGCGGCGGGGACATGGTACTTCCTGCTCTACGGAGCTACCGGCTATGACAATGTCTCTCTGACAGTGAACTGCTATTCGGCGTGCGACATCGTACTTACGCAGGTTCCTGCGAATGACCTGCCGGCCCCGTTCAAGACAGTGATGAAAGGGCAGGTAGTCGACAATGACAAGAAGGGAATTCCGAACATCGTGCTACAGGCCAGGAATCCGATCACCGGACTGACAAGTCTGCTGAAAAAAACTGACGCCAAGGGGTTCTTCTCGTATTCAACGACGATAAGCACCGAAGGGGAACACACCTTCGATTTCTTCTTCAACGACATCCCGGACAGCGCGAAGGGTACTGCGAGCCATACGGTCGCGACCCGCAAAGGATTCCTTGAAGAGAACAATTTCTTCGACCAGTCGGCATATCTGCAGGCTGCGGCCCTCCCACTGGTTCAGGATGACCTGGTCGGGCTCCAGAACTTCCTTAACACCAGGAACGGATGGAACAGCAAGGCAATCGCCCCGGCATACGAGGAGATGTGGATCGACAAGACCTTGGCGTCAGCTCCGGACGATGCGAAACTCGCGGAGAAGCTCGAGGAAGGGCTCTACATGTTCTTCTATGGTGTGGAAGGCGTTGCTGTCGGCAACGACACGGCTGCGGATTCAGCAATAAGGGCTGTTCCATTCGTGATCCATGTGGAACCTGCGAAAATGGAATCGATCCTGAGCAGGCTTAACACGCTTGGAATCGTCGACGACACCCAGATGGCTGCGATCCTCGCAGGGAAGACGGGAGTCGTGACAGTCGCATCGATCAGCAGGGCCGATGGAGGCGATGACATCTCGCTCATGGCCTGCGAACAGCTCTCAGTGCTTGTGAACCTCGCAAAGGGTTCCGTCACCCTGCTCGAAGACAGGAAATACAGCGACACACTGGCGAAAATGCTGATGATCGACACTGGCTCGAAACAGCTCAATGTGATCACCGCCTGCTTCGTGAAATAGCAAATCGAGGCAGTTTCAATATTTCAAAAATGGCATGAAGCCGGGAAGAAAATATTATGAACCACAAGACATCACTTGCGATTGGAATGATGGCAATGCTCTGCACGATGCTGGCGGGAGAAAGCACAGGAGTGCCAGCGGGCGCTTCCCCTGCCCGCAAGATTGTAGTCATCAAGGCTGACGACATGCGGGCCATCCACCCCAACTGGGACCGTTTTTTTTTCCATGCGAAGGAAAAGGACATCAAAGTTTCGGTGGGTATCTTCGGCAATTCGATTGAGAGTCCTTCCAACGAATATGCAATCTGGCTGAAGAAAAGCATTGAAGATGGCCGTGTGGAATATTGGAACCATTGCTGGGATCATGAGAAGTGGGGGACAAAGGAAGCGCCAACCTGGGAATATTGCGGCTCGGGATATGAACATCAGAAAGCACATTTCGAGCGTACGCAGGCAGCGGGACGCAAGCTGGGCTTCACCTTCCGTATTTTTGGTGCACCCTACAACCAGATGGATGCCGACACAGTTCGTGTCATTAACGAATCACCGGACATCCAGGGCGTGTTTATACGTCCCGGCAAGGACAAGGAAGTTGATGCCGCGCTGAGCGGAAAAGTCCTGCTGCCCATGCATTCATGGATATTGAAGGGGGAGGCCAAGGGTACGGGAAAACCCGATTCCGCCCAATTCCAGAAAGATTACTCCATCCTGACCCCGAAGGGTGATGTGACAATGATGGCCCTGCAATTCCACCCCACGTTCTTCACCGAGCAGGGATTTACGGAATATGAGGCGATTATTGACTTTCTCAAGAAGGAGGGATGGGAATTTCTTCTTCCCAGTGAATTCGCTGCACTCAAGAAGTGAAGAGGAAGCACTGGTTAGCGAGCAAAGTAAATCAACAAAACTCAATGCCTATGTGCCTCTGTCACTCGCGCCTAAAAGGCTGGGGGATCAACTGCCGCCAGACAAATCTGAAATAATTTGATCCGGCCCCCTTGACACAAGGGATAAGCCAGAGTATTATTATCACATTCTACTTATTATATATTATTAGTATAGCGTATAACGGAGGAGTCTGGAAATGCAAGATGCAGGATTCATGATGCAGGACTCAGGATCCAGGATGCAAACTCCAAATTCCATGCAACCGGCACCAGCATTCCGGTATCCGGCATCGGCATTTACACTGATTGAGCTTCTGGTTGTTATCGCCATCATCGGAATACTCATCGCACTGCTCCTGCCCGCCCTCAGCAATGCGAAGGAGGTTTCGAGGAGGATAGCCTGCGCGGCAAACCAGAAGCAGCTTGGAGTGGGATGTCTTCTATATGCCGGCGACATGGTTGAAAACTATTTCCCGCCCCAGAACCTCAACGGGAACTACTACTTCAAAAGCGGACTCTCATGGGAGAACTTCTCCACAATAGTTCCATATGGGCTTGGATACCTCTATCCTAACAATGCTGTGACACATAACAGGGGCGAACCATATGTCAGGAACGAGTCCGTGTTCTTCTGTCCCAATTCCGTCTTCTTCATGGATCCATACCCCGACATGGCTCCAGCCGCAGCCTATTACTACCATCAGAGGGGCCAGGGCATGATCGGGTATATGTACTGGGGCAATGCATGCTCGGCATATGACGCTTCGATGAACTGGTTCCCCATAGGGGAATGGAGGGAAAGGGCTCCGCCAGGAGGGATGCCGAACAATTCTACAGCCTACACCATGAACAGGATCTGGAATACGGCCAAAAAGGATGTTTCTCCAAGCAAAGGCGTCCTGGTCACCGACAACTACTTCGGCTCCAGCGGCTGTGTCAAGAACAGCCATCCAAGACGCGGTCCGGCGGAAAAGGGTGGAAGCAATGTGCTTTATGTGGACGGACACGTAAACTGGATGCCATACAGCGAAGGGAACTGGAAGTGGCTCGGTGCCCCGCACAACATGATGCAGCTTTGCAACGAGATGCAGTGATAAAGGAGGACATGATGGATAAATCAACTTTATACATGTCGCTTCTTGTCTGCCTTCCCCCGATTGCCTTATCTTTATCCGTCGTCCCCTTCCAGCTTGAAGCGGCGGATTCTGACGCTCAGGCCAATTCCCCTGGATTCCGCATCCAGCTAGATACGCTTCTGCAGGAATACGACGGAAAGCAATGCTGGACACAGGCACGTGCGGCGGCGATTCCGCGCCCTGGGAAACCACCGCTGACCCTGGTGACCATGCAGAAACTGCTGCTGACCGGCAGCGACATCTATTATCCGATCAACGATGTATTCTCCGAGGATCTCGGAAAGACATGGTCGAAACCCGAGGAACATGCTGACATTCTCGGACGCCGTCAGGAACCATATGGCATCGAGGTTGCACCGGGCGATTTCTGGCCCAAATGGCATGCTGCATCTGGAAAAGTTCTCGGAATAGGGCAGACTTTCCGCTATAAGGACGAAAAGACTCCCCAGCTTGACGCGCCCAAGGAAGTCGCATACTCATATTATGATCCCGCCACACGCAAGTGGGCGCCATGGGCAACTCTTGAAGCCCCGGAGGGTGTTCTGTCATATCAGACCGCAGGCGGTTGCGCGCAGCGCGTCGACCTTCCGAACGGCGACATCCTTTTGCCAGTTTATTTCAAAGCTAAAGAGGATAAATTCTACAAGGTGAAAGTTATCCGCTGCGGATTCGATGGTGCGAAACTGAAATGGCTTGAGGAGGGAAACACGTTGAAACTGGACAAGAAGCGTGGATTCCAGGAACCGTCGCTCACCAAGTTCGGCAATAGATATTATCTATCCATACGCCATGATGATGCCGGCTTTGTCAGCACAAGCGACGACGGACTGCATTTCGGCGAACCTCGCTTCTGGCGCTGGGACAATGGCACTACTCTCGGCAACTACAATACCCAGACGCACTGGGTCTCGCGCCAGGACAGGCTCTATCTGGTCTATACGCGGCGCGGCGCAGACAACGATCATGTATTCCGGCACCGCGCACCGCTTTTCATAGCTGAAGTCGACACCGGGAAGCTTGCGGTAAAACGAGATACCGAACAGATACTCATTCCTGAAAAGGGTGCGCGTTACGGGAATTTCGGCATCTGCGATGTCAATGAAAACGAAACATGGGTGGTTGAAACCGAGTGGATGCAGCGACCTCCACAGGAACCGATCATCCCCATAGAGAACAAATGGGGCGCCGCAGGCCGCGTCTACATATCTCGCATCCTATGGGATAAGCCCAACCTCGACTGGAACAGGCGCTGATAGCCATAAACGAGAAACTGAACGACGCTTCAATATTCACGGCCTGCATATTCCCGTACAAGTTGGATTAAGCCATTGATTCCTGATTATCGAACAATGCCTCTCCCGCGGTCTCACATTTCAACATTAGATATTCAAACTCGCAGGAATAGTTCCTTTTATTTTATATTTCAAGCAGGTACGGGCTTTAGCCTGCATTTGGAATTCCAGGAATTAAGAATGGTACGAATGTCACTAAGTAAAGGCGGCAAATGGAGTAGCTCG
>CAZDNQ010000048.1:0-15734 GCA_964506605.1 uncultured Victivallis sp.
GGGCTCGTAATAGTTCCAGCACCTCTGCATGAGGGAATAATCATATGAAAACGGATGTGCTGCGAATATCGCAAGGACGTCGGCCTGCTTGGCCACCTGCAGCTTGGACAATTCTTCAGGCGGAATCTGACGGAAAAGAGGCTTCGAAGGCTCATATTCAGAAAAGTCTATCTCTTTGAGGGACAGGAATTTGTCGTCCTGTGCAAATATCATCTTACCCTTGTCATAGCAAAGTTCGATTGAAGAGGAAATTCTCCTCCAGAGCTCGATTTCTTTTTTAGTGATTCCAAACTTCTTTGAGATTCTGCTGTCGGAGACAATTTTAAGAGCTTTATCAATGTCAGATTTTGCACAATGGTTCGTATAGGCGTTGTTGTCGACGTATTCATGGTATTCGTCAGGACCTATGACATTTTTTATCAGATATCTGCCATTATCCCATGTCCCTCGCGAAGCCCAGAACCGTGCGATTTCAACGATCATCCTCCAGATGCGCGTCTTTTCCGGATTCTTCCTTCCCGCCACTTCAAGATACTGGATTGCGGCTTTCGCAACTGCTGAATTGACATGGACTTCTATATTTCCACATGGGATGTAGACAGGCTCTGGCATTCCTTTGTCGTGCCACCATTCCGGACAGTTCTCATCATCATCTATAGGAGAAGCCTCCCATGGATAGAAAGCACCCTTGAACTTCTTCTTCCTCGCCTTGCGGATGGCGCCCGGAAGCGCGTTGACACGGTATTCCACCAGATTCTGCGCGGCGTCCGGCATTGACAGCAGATAAAACGGGAAGATGAAGAATTCGGTATCCCAGAAATAGTGTCCGGAATAATGTTCTCCGCTCAGGAATTTAGCTCCGATGCTCAGACGTGAATCTCCTGGCCGGTAAGCCTGCAGCAGATGGAAGACATAGAAACGCAGTTTGAAATTGCGTTCCGGATCCCCGTCTATCTTGATGTCCGAAGCTTCCCATAGCTTTTTCCACGAAGATTTCTGTTCCTCAAGGAGTTTTTTCCAGCCGGATTTCCCGGCGGAATTTAAAATTGAGAAAGTCCTCTCCCTAATTTCAGTCTTTCCGGCATCGTTGTCAAAATCAGTGCAGACGGATAAATATCTGCGAATTTCGCAGGTTTTCCCCCTATAGGCCGTCAGGACTATTTTCTTGATGCTTTTCTTCCCCTCCGGAATAGAGTTGGAAAACTCAGGTTTCAACGGACAAAGTATGTCATATGACGTAGCCATGACAGCCCGCAGTTTGCTGGTATTTGTGCGAATTTCGCAGAAATGGCCGTTGCCTATATCCCCGGTTCCAGTGATTTTATAATGGGACTGTTTCTGAGTTAGGCCTGTGCTGTCAAAGGTGTCGGACAAGGTGATTTTTCCAGACCAGTTCAGAGGCTTGATCCTGATATCCATTGCATGGACATGCTTTCTTGGATAGCTTAAAAACGAGGAAATTGATATGAAAGTGCTGTTTCCGGATGGTGAAGTCCAGATGAAGGATCTTTCCGACAAGGCGCAGGACATGTCCAGTGTTCTTGAATAATCCGACACTTTTCCGGCTGACAGATCGAGCATTTCCCCGTTCAAATCGAGGTAGATGAGGCGGAGTGTCGGAATATTGACGGTTGAATTACCGGTGACTGACGACTTGTCAAAATAGCCTGCAATGAACTGTTCCGGGCTGCTTTCGACTTTTTCCGCGTTTGGATTGGCTGGAATGCCTTTAAAACCCGGGATGCCCTCTTCATGATATCCTCTTATACCCAGATATCCGTTTGACTGGGTGAAGATAGATTCAAGGAAATAGTTTTGTTCCTGCTTATAACTGGATATGTTGAATTTCCATATATTCATAATTAAATCTCCAAATGATGTTAACCTTCAGATTTTGCAATTCCGAGTATGACACCGGTAAGCACAAGCCCTGCGCCGGGATAGAACCATAGGGGTGGGATTTCTTTGAAGAGAGGGTATGCCATCAATGTTGCCAGGACAAACTGGGCGGGAACGCTGAACGATATGAGCTGGGGCTTTGCGTATTTGAGCAGATACATGACCATGGCATGTCCACCGACAGTCGGCAGAAGTATGAGACCGATGAGAGAAAGTATGCTTGTGGTGTTTCCGACTTCCAGTGAGCCATAGATTGCGAACGCCGCAATCGCCTGCACGAAGGCCGCAACCAGGAAGACTTCCGTGCTGAACACGAAAATATGGTGTCCGGAACGGTATTTCCTGCTTATAACGAAGTATGTGGAACAGAGGATCGCCGAAATGAAAGTCACGCTTATTCCAGCCATGTCCGACCGGCTTGCGCTGAACTGGTGGATTGTGAGCCAGATGGTGCCCATGACTGCTATTATGACGGCGACGATCTCCCATTTATTGAGTTTTTCCCTGAGGAAGTAATGGGCCATGAAAGGAGTGATGAGAGGCTGCAACCCTATGAAAAGGCATGCGTTGGCGATGCTTGTATGCTGGATTCCCCAGCACCAGGTGGTGAAATGGATTCCAAGGAAAAGTCCGGAAAGGATTGTCCCTGTCGAGAAGATCCTGCTCCTTTTTTCCTTCCTGAACGCCCATACGGCAAAAGGAAGCATGATTAAAGCCGCGCCAAAAACGCGCCAGAAGCCGATGCTTGCAGCGGAGATGTTGCAGTACCTTGTCAGAATCGAAGCACTGGAGGTCATCAGGGTGATGACAGTCCATAGAAGTATTATTTTTGAGCGGGACACTTTAAATATCAGCCTTATAAGTAGGGCGGTTTTTAAACCGCCAACTAAGCGTCGGGTTTATAACCGACATGCTTTCAAGGATAAACAAACATGGTTTCCACGGATGAACTATCTGCTTTTCGCAACTAGGCCTGTAAGATCCGAGTGCCTGTTATACCAGTCAATAAATGCGGGGATACCCTTTGAAATGGGAGTCTTGGGCTCGAATCCGAGTTTTTTGCGGGCCTTGTCGATGTCGGCAAAGCTTTCAGGGACGTCTCCCGGCTGCATGGGCAGCATCTCCTTCTCGGCCTTCATCCCCATATGATTTTCAATGATCTCAATCATGTCCATGAGCTTTTCGCTGCGGTTGTTGCCGAGATTGAATATCTCATATTTGTCCAGTTTCGGTTCGAACATGGAGGCGCAAATTCCGTTGACAATGTCATCAATAAAGGTGAAATCTCTTTTCATGTTGCCGAAATTAAAGACCTTGATCTTTTTTCCAGCCTTGATCGCCTCGACGAAGAGCCACATCGCCATGTCGGGCCGGCCCCAGGGGCCGTAGACCGTGAAGAACCTGTGCCCTATCGTCTGGAACCCGTAGAGATGGGTATAGCAATGGGCCATGAGTTCATTCGCCTTCTTCGAAACGGCATACAGGCTTATTGGCTTGTCCACCCTGTCGGCCTCGGAGAACGGTATCTTGGTATTTCCTCCGTATACGCTTGAGCTTGAAGCATATACAAGCCTTGGAATATTGTTGTGCCTGACCATCTCAAGGATGTTGAGGAAGGCCAGGATGTTGCTGTGCTCATACGCATGGGGGTTGGTGAGGGAATATCTCACGCCGGCCTGTGCGGCAAGATGGCAGACGACATCTGTGCGATATTCGGCGAAGATCTTCTTGAGCTCCTCGATGTTCGCAATGTCAATCCGCTTTTCTGCAAAATTCGGATTGCGCCTCAGGATCTCGGACCTGGCTTCCTTGATGGAAGGATGGTAGTAGCTGTTGAAGTTGTCGATGCCGACAACAACATGACCTTCCATGAGGAGCTTCTCGCTCACATGGAACCCTATGAAACCGGCGCTCCCGGTGACTATGACAGCATTTTTTTTCATTGATCAGGCTTTGACCACGTTCTTTCCCTTTGGTACCGCGTTCCTGGTGTCGATCACGAGTTTTGCGAGTTTCGCAATCTCCTTGTGGTTCACGCAGTCGTGGGCGGTCGCGATGAGGGCGACATCATATTTCTTTCCTTTGAGGGCGACACTCTTCTTCCCGCTGTACTGGGGATATTCACGCGTCTTCGGGACAAGAGGGCAGTACGGATCGTGGTATTCGACCTTCGCACCCTTCTCCTCAAGGAGTTTCCATAGCATGAAGGACGGGCTTTCCCTGAGATCGTCGACGTTCTTCTTGTATGCTACTCCGACCAGGAGGATTTTGCTTCCCTTCATGACCATGCCGCGTGTGTTCATCTCCTCGAGAGTACGCTGGATCACATAGTAGGGCATAAACGTGTTGATCTCGCCGGCAAGCTCGATGAAACGCGTCGAGCAGTTGTATTCCCTGGCTTTCCATGTTAGGTAGAAGGGATCTATCGGAATGCAATGTCCGCCGAGTCCGGGACCTGGATAGAACGGCATGAATCCGAACGGCTTTGTCTTTGCAGCCTCGATCACCTCCCAGATGTCAATCCCCATCTTGTCGAAAATCACCTTCAGCTCGTTCACCATGGCGATATTCACCGAGCGGAAGATGTTCTCTACAAGCTTGGTGGCTTCTGCAGTTGCCGACGAGGAAACCGGTACTGTTCTGCAGATGATGGTGTCGTACATCGCCTTTGCAATCTTAAGGCTGTCGGCGGTGTCCGCTCCTACGACCTTCGGTATTGTGGAAGTCGAGAAATCCTTGTTGTTCGGATCTTCTCGCTCGGGAGAGAAGGCGACATAGAAGTCCTTGTCGGCCTTCAGCTTGCTCTTCTTCTCGAGTATCGGGCATAGCACTTCCGTGGTTGTCCCGGGATATGTCGTCGATTCCAGTGAGAAGAGCTGTCCTTTCCTGACATATGGCGCCAGAGATTCCGCCGTCGATACGATATAGCTCATGTCGGGTTCGCGGTTGTGCGTCAGAGGCGTAGGCACGCAGATGATGATGGCGTCGCACGACGAACTCTTCGAGAAGTCGCTTGTCGCATTAAAACGGCCTGTGGAATTCATCTTCTGCAGGACTGAGGCATTGATATGCTTGATGTATGACTTGGATTTCTTGAGCATCTTAATCTTTTCCATGTCGACATCGAATCCCATCACCCTGAATCCGGCGTTTATGAATTCCTTGGTGAGAGGAAGCCCTACATATCCGAGCCCTACAACTCCTATCTTCGCCTTGCGGTCATGGATTTTTTTCAGGATTTCAGCAACCATGTGTTCCCTCTCTATGAAATGGATATAATTAAAGTTTTTGACGAATAGATAATATAAATCCTTTACCTTATAGTTTCAATGGGGGATTTATGTGAAATTACCTGCCAGCCGGCTGTAACCTTTTCCATGCATTTATCGTATTAGGAGTTATAATACACTAGATAACCGGCAGGTGGACGGATGGACGTGGTAGATCAGATTCCGGATTCAGACATAGTTCTGCGGGTGGCCGGCGGCGATACGGAAGCGTTTTCCGAGATAATCAGCCGCTACCAGTCGAAGATCTATGGTTGCGCATATGCGATCATGCAGAATCCGCATGACGCCGCGGACGTCACACAGGAGGTCTTCGTCAGGTTCTTCAGGAACATAGAACAGTTCGACACCAGGCGCCCTCTCTCCCCATATCTCATGGCGATCGCCGTCAACTGCACGAGGAACATATTCAGGGACAGGAAGATGAAATTCGTTGAAAGCGAGGACGAGAGCAGGGACATAATTGAAGGAATATCCGACCATGCCCCCGATCCTGTCGAGGCGATGTCGATATCCGAAAAGAACCGCAGGATCAGGGAGCTGGTAGGACGGCTGCCTGTCTCGATCCGCGAGATATGCGCCCTTTTCTATCTTTCCGAGAAGTCCTGCGCGGAAGTGGCGCAGATACTGGATATCAGCGAGAGTTCGGTGAAGACGGGTCTGCACCGGGCAAGAAAAAAGCTCCTGGAGAGTTATACCAGGAACTGGGACGGTGGAAATGCGTACGGAATGTGAAAAATATTCGAAACTGATGCCCGACTACGGCTGGCTCTGCGACAAGGACAGGGCGGAACTGGAACGGCATGTATCGGAATGCAGAAGCTGTGAAGAGAAGCTAAAGACTATGGAAATCCTCGGGGATGTGATTTTCGAAGGAGGAGATATGAAAAGTCCGGATCTCAGCGGAAAGATAATGAAGGAAATAAATACAGGCGGGAAAAAGACTTACCCGGTATTTTCATTTGTCGCCGCCTTTATCGCCATTGAGGCGGCAATAATTATAATGATGGATCCCAGGTTCAGGGGTACGGTGGAGAATATCCTGTCGGCGGTGGGTATTTCCGAGGAATATATGGACGTGATAGGGGAGTTCTTCACAAGCAGCCTGCCTTTCAGCTACGATCTCACCCTGACCGGTTTCCTGAATATCGAAATGATACTGATATTGATGGTGGCAGGGGTGGCCCTTTCATTCCCTGCGATCAGGTTCCTGGACGAGCGGAGGTCTGGAAAATGAGCTTGAGGAAGAACATCGCCGTTGCGACGGCCACCCTGATGGCATTTCCCGCCTTTGCCGGCGGCCCGCACGACCCGAAGATGATTTTCGGATCGGTGATGTTCATGCTTATGATTGGATGCCTGCTCCTCCTGATAAAGGCGGGATGCCTTGCGCTCGGGCTCCTCCTCTCAGTGCTGAAGCCTCAGAAGATAATCAGGCTGAGCTCCGGACTGAACGGCAGGCTCCTTAAATCATTCTTCCTCGGGATAATGGTGCTCGTGGCGTATATACTTCTGATCGGAATATCGACGCTGATCCCGAAACCTTATGAAGGGCTCCTCTCCATACCGGTTCTTCTGGTATTGTTCATTCATTTCCTGCTGGCTTTCACCGCGGCCAGCCATTTCCTCGGCGAAAAAATCATGGCGAACACGTCCAGTCCCAGATCAGGTTCGACATTCTACGCGGTCCTCTACGGCGGAACAGTGCTCCTCGTCTGCGGATTCTTCCCGGTCCTGGGATTCATAGTCCTGTCGGCGACATATATAACCGCGCTGGGTGGAACTTCCGCCGGACTTTTCAGCAGGAACTGATTTCTTCCAAAAACTCCTCTCTTTCCTTGATTAATGCCGGGATGCCCATAAGTTTTCCTGATGACTAAAAACATTGAAATCAAATGAAAGGGACAACATATGGAAGCCAAGATCAGGAAGATGCTCGAGGAGCTCAGAGTCCACCTCCAGGCCGATGGCGGAGATCTGGAAGTAGTAAAGATCGAAGGAAAGAATGTAGACCTCCGTCTCAAGGGCGCCTGCGGATGCTGCCCTCATGCGACCATGACCATCAAGGACGGAATCCAGAGGATCCTCAGGGAGAAGATTGACAAGGACATAGTCGTCGAGAGGGTCGAGTAGATCTCAGTTTCACAACATAAAAAAAGCCGGAGAACAATCTCCGGCTTTTTTATTTCCACCAGGTGGCAGATATGACTACTTGGTCTTGATGGAACTTTTCGACCTTGTCTCCTGGAGTTCCACTTTTGCCTGGCGGTGCTCAAGAATAGAAAGTGATAACTCAATAAGTTCCTTGGCTTCGTCAGGAGTCATTGTCCCTACTGTCACCATGTCCTGCGGCCTGATGGTGTTCCAGACGAAGTTGAGGGCCTGGAAGGGGCGCAACTGTCCTGCAGCCATGGGTTTGATGGTCATTACAGGCTTCTTGGCGTTCTGTATAACCTTTGCAATCCAGTCGACCTCCACCTGCATGAGGAACCCCATTGAGTTGTAGATGGAAATGTAGGTTTCCACGTCCAGCCTGGTCTCATCCGCATAAATTATGGCTTCGGGCATGTGTGTGCTCAGTCCTGGAATCATACCACGCTCGCGGATAAGCTTGCAGAGGGGTTTGAACTGGCGGATCTCGCGCGTGCATTTGTCAATCATGGTGTCAGTCGTCCCCTGGTGAGGCAGGCAGAACGCCGCCCCTAATTTCTGCATGTCGTCGAGGATCTTTATGCAGTCCTTGTTTTCAAATCCTTCAGCTGGAGATTTGGGAGTTACAGGAAATCCCGGAGTTGCAACGACTATTGCCTTAACGCCCGTCCTGTCCTGGGCCTCCTTTATGGCGTCCGCAAGAGGTTCCACATTGATCAGCCCCATAACGGTGTCAATCCCGTTATTGAAATACACCTCGAGGATGTCCGCGATCTTCTTCCTGTCCTTTACCATGGCCTTTATATAGTCGTCCTTGGCCCTGCTGGTGTGGCTGTAGCCCAGGAACCAGTTCGTCCCGATGATGATCCTTGAAAGGGAAAGTCCGCCGACAGTTGTCCTTGGGAATTTATTCATGGTATGATTACTCCGTTATTTAAGGTTCCATAAGATATATTTTACATGTTCAAAAACAAACAGGAAGGACGGATTTTACTCCGTCCTCCCTGCTTTTGGAGGGAATTGCACAAAGGAAACTTCTATTTTTTGAATATTGATGTCTTGGACGATGCATAGTTGAGTATGCATATGACCGGGGACATGCCTAATACTGCGGATACGAACTTGAAAATAAGCTCAAGAGGGACGCTGGATTCGATTGCGTTGCCCAGCGCGACCGTCAACGACAAACAGTTGTCGTAGGCCTGGACCCCGGTGCAGGATATCAAAGCTACAGCCAGAACCAGTCCCGAGATCTTCAATGTTCTTCCAGAGATGTGCCTGATGTTTTTCATGACCGCCGTCCCACTCATTATATCTTTCACTAGATACTACGCGGCCGGCATGGAAATCTTTCACAGGAATGAGATTTTTAGGAAAAATTATGCAGATATTATTTTTGAGGGCAATTCAACCATGGCTCCGGACTGGCTGCAGACGATTCCAGCCACCTCGTTGGCCCCTGAAAGGATATCGGACAGGGATTTCTTTTTCAGAAGACCGACGGCAACAGCTCCGGTAAAGGAATCACCTGCGCCGACTGTATCAATGACTTTTACCTTCTTCGATGGAACTGATGATACGTCTTCAGTCCTGCTTACAATTCTGGCCCCTTTTGAACCCTTGGTCAGGACAACCATGTCAAGATCGAACTTTTCCATGAGTCCCTGGATGGCTTTATCTTCATTTCCGGCCAAGGACATCATTTCTGACACTACCGGCAGTTCCTCGTCACTTATCTTTAGCAGATTTGCCAGCTTGAGCGAGTCTGAAATTGAGGCTGAACTGAAGTATTTCTGACGGAGGTTGACGTCTAAGATCCTGATACATTCCGGCTTTGTGCCGGACACGAATTCCAGTATGGTTTTGCGGGAATTTTCAGATCTTTGAGCCAAAGTTCCAAAGCAGACGGCATCAACCTTCCTGGAAAGAGCAATAAGCTTTGGAGTGAAAGCCACATGGTCCCAGGCGACATTTTCCTTGATCACATAGCAAGGCTTGCCATGGGAGTCAAGTTCAACGTCGACAATTCCGGTCGGATGGGTGTTTCTGGAAATATAATCAATTGAAAGATCGTATTTCCTCATTTCAGACAGGATCTCATCGCCAAGGGAATCTTGGCCAATTGAACTGACAGGATAGCTTTCAGTCCCCAGTTTTCCGGCATAATATGCGAAGTTCGCAGGAGCGCCGCCCAGTCTTTTCCTGTCCGGGCCGAGCACATCCCAGAGGATTTCGCCGATTCCAGCGACTATGAATTTATTCTCAGGCATGGGAAATAAGATAATTCTACATGGGACATTTACTACTAATGGGTGGCGTAAACAGGATTTCCTTTATAGGATCTGCCTGCGCGAATCCCTTTCGTATTGTTTGCCCTGTCAAGGCTGTTCGACTGGTCTCCCATCTGCGCCTTGGTGATTGGTTCGACATGGAAATCCCCGAAAAGAATGTTTGCAGATTCGAGATGGGCGAACCAGAGGGCGTTCTCGTTGCCTGTCATGCGTCTTGCCCAGAACCCTTCGGAAGTGTTTTTCAACGAGGATCCTCCGGCGCTGGTGTCGGCAAGAAGGGCCCATTGCGACGGACTGGGAACACCTGACAGGCGGTGGTAGACCCAGGACTGGGGCTGGGCAGGTGCGAGAGGATTCAAATTAGGTTCCACGCAGTAGGCGGCTTTCTCATCATCGCCGATTTTCCATACCGAGACGCTCATATTGTACATCCCATATGAATAACTCATGTCCCTGTATGCCCAGTCAGTCGGCTTGAGAGAGCATATTGTTTCATATGTATTTGTCACAGGACAGATGAAAATCATCCTGTTGTTGCTGTCAATATATCCTCCAGAAAGTGTTTGAACTTCATTTCCGACGGGACCATAGGGCGGACGGAACAGGTAGAGGCTCCATGGGGCGTGCTGTAAACCGGGTCCGGGCTCAAACCAGTAGCCGGTGGCGGAGGGGATGATGTTTTCATGGTCTGATGCATATGACGCCAGACCAAGCCCGCACTGTTTCTGGTTTGAGGCGCATACAATTTTTTTTGCGACCAGCTTGGCGTTGTTGAGGGCAGGAAGGAGCAGGGCGGCGAGAATTGCGATGATCGCAATAACTACCAGAAGTTCTATGAGAGTAAAGATCTTTTTCATTTATTGGAAACTCAATAGTTGAATTCCGTCATGTCGTAGGCGAAGAAGTACTTGCACTTTGTAGCGGTATCATTGTAGAGGCCCTGGGAGGTGAGGGAATCAACATGCCCGTCGAAGTATGTGTGGACGGCATTTCTCTTGCTGTGTGTTATGCGTATACGTCCGTTCCAGTTTGAACCCCCTTTGGCCTTGAAGTTTGCGACCATATATCCGTCTCCGGGGTTTGGCCAGCCGAAGGAACCATGGTTGGATGCCGAATCCGCGAGCATCACATAGGATGCAGGCTTTTGAACCTTCCCGAAAAATATCGGGGAATATCCATCGCCGTATGGCTGGGCTGGGTCAAAAGGATAGTATTTGCTGAAACCGAGGTTCTGATCGTCCATGTACATTCCATATCCCTGGTTGTCGAATCCCCAGTTCGAGAAGATCCTGTCATAGTGTTTGTTCGAAGGACAGCCGAAGACACCGGGATTTTCCACATATCTCTGCCCGTTCGCGCCCCTGCCGGTGGCGGAGACGAACTGAGTCCATAGATCGATATGTCCTCCTACGACCCAGAGGACAGTCAGCTGGTTGTTGTAGTCCTCGGCATATCCCATTATTCCGACATGGCACTGCTTCTGGTTGCTGACGCATAGTATCTCCCTGGCTTTTTCCTTGGCCTGCTGCAGTGCAGGGAGGAGCAGGGCGGCGAGAATTGAGATGATCGCAATTACGACGAGTAGCTCAATTAGAGTGAACAGTGAAAAAAGTACTCGTCGCCCTGACCTGTACTGAGCATGGTCGAAGCAGCTTGTCGAACGGGCCACCAGCAACTCGATGAGCGTAAACATACTGAATTACATGGATTTCTGCTTCATATGAACCATCCTGCCTTGTTTACCGGTAACGTTGCCGATATGCTTTAATTATATAATGTATTGAATGTATTGTCAAGACCCGAGGAAGCAGTTTTTGAAAAATACTTCAGGACCTGTGATGCCAGTCTTTGCAGGGCATATGGATTGCGGTCATCTTGACTGGCGAATGGTCGGGAGGTTTTTCCATAGGCCAATGACGCCGGGCAGGGATGCCCGCGCCCCATAGCAATAAAAAACATACACAATAACTAGGACGTCAAATCATATGCTTCCACGCACGACAAGGGACGTGTGCAGAGTGACGGTCCTGCATGGTGCATTGAAGCTTTTCATTCTCCTGAGCAGCAGTTTCACTGTGCTGGCCGCCATTTCTCCTGCGGGCTGGGAAACGGTGGACAGAGGGGGAATCGTATATTTCGATACCTTCATGTCATCAAGCCCGCAGACGGAGACATCTTCAGGAACGCGGATGCCGGATTCTCCCAGGGCTTTTATTGCTCCTATCGCGCTGGCGTCGTTTACACACATGAGACCGTCGAACTCCTGCTTTCCGATGATTTTTTTGACGCCATTGTACCCTTCAGTAAAAAGATCAGGTCCGAACTGCAGGGGAAAGAACATGTCCGGATCAATTTCCAGCCCCCTGGACTTCAGCGCACCTGCGTAGGCTTCTCCCCTCGGGCTTTTCAACTGGTCTCCGAAGAGGATGATCTTCCTGCGCCCCTTCTCAAGCATCAGGCGGACCGCTTCATAATACCCTTTCTTCAAATCAAGCATGGCTGAATCAAATCCCGGTGCGGAGCAGTCATACATGACAGCAGGTATCCTGTTGGACTTCAATACATTGATGGCATCTTCATCCGGCGGATATGCGGTAATTATTCCTGCCGGACGGCTTCCTGCGGCATCATATAGGAGATCCAGGGATTCTTCAGGCCTGAAATAATCATAGCTGTGAAGATGCCATTTGAATCCCGCCTTCTTCACTTCATTCTTCAAGGCGTTAAGTTTTCCAATATACATTTCAAATGTATAGTCCGGCATGATGAATATGACGCAGTCTGAGCTGCTCATCCTCAGGCTTCGTGCCGTCATGTTCCTGGAAAATCCATGCTTGCGGCAGCATGAAAGGATCTTGTCACGGGTATTTCCGCTGATGTCGGATCTGTTGTTCAGGGCGCGCGAAACCGTCGAGGGCGTAACCCCGCAGATCCTGGCAATCTCGACAACGTTGATCTTTTGCATGGCTGATGAAAAAATTCCTTAATGGTATTGGGCAAGATACCTTGATATAAGCCGGTTTTCCAGAAGCTTCGGGCAGTTTCCCGGCTATGACAGGAATTCCGGTCTCCGGAACCGGGAAAATATCAGAAGTCGTCTGGAAAACATTGATTACTTGCCGCTCCATCGCTATTTTAACATCATCCAAAAAGAAAGGGTAAACATATGCTCGCAATCTCTCTTTCACTCTTCTCTCCCGGCGCTAAGTTCACACCCGCCCGCCGCAACTCCTTCAAACGGATATTTGTCGTGGCCGTTGTGATCTTCCTCGCCATCTTCTTCCAGGCCAGCGCCGGCGAGCCGTTCAAGTTCGCCCAGTTCTCGGATATCCACCTCGGATGGGCCGGCGAGGAGCATGTCGCGGAGGACTGTCTGAAGCTTGCAAAGGAAATGGAAGATGAAATGAGGGAGAAAAAAGAGAAGATAGAATTTGTCATTGTAACCGGAGACATCATCGACAAGGGCTTCAGGGAGCTTCAGCCGGAAGCGCTGAAAAGGTTCCATGAATTCAGGAAATCCTTCAGCATTCCTGTCTATGCCATACCCGGCAACCATGATTTCTCAACACATAAATTTGACGAAAGGGAGGCGGTACGGCTTGCTGAAGGATTCAAGGCCCATATCGGTCCTACACATTCGTCTTTCACATGCAACGGCTATCGGATGGTCCTCTTCTGCGAGCTTCCGCTGACAAAATGGTGTCCGAAGGTTGAAGGCTATGATCCGCTGGAGTGGCTCGAGAAGACTCTTTCCGAGGAACCCCGCATGCCGGCAATCGTCTTCACCCATGTGCCCCCCGACAAGGAATGGCATGAGGATAACCTGGTGAAATTCAAGGAGATTGTCAGCCGCAACGATGTCAAGGCTGTCATCTGCGGCCACTGGCATGAGGACGTGCTTTCATGGGAAAAATCCATTATGCAGTTCTCCTCCTATTCCTGCACGAAAAAACACGGTGACACACCCTCCTACAAGATCTATTCCGTCGACAAGGATGGAAAAATATCCTTCACGCAGAGGACCCTTAAGAATGACAAGGTGGAGAGGAGAGAGAAGGAAGGGAAAGAGGAGAAGGAAGAAAGGGAAGTCAGGAAATAGATAGTATCGGTGTGACATGTCAATGCCGTAACTTAACGTAACAACTTAATAATAATGGTGTTATAATTATATTTTCTTTACGCATGGAATGCGTAAGGCAATAAAGCCTGTGGTTTAAACCACAGGCTTTATTATTCAATCCCTTCAGGATTCATCATCAGCCAGCAAACTGGTACGGGCTCCCTTCGACAAGCTACTTCGACTAAGCTCAGTACAAGTCAGGAAAGAGAAGCTTGTACCTGCTCAAATACAAATGCTGGTACAGGCTGAAGCCCGTACCTACGTCAGCTATTTTCCTAGAATTTCCTTCACCTTCGGAAGGATCTTCTCCGTATACCTGGCATATCCCTCCGCAGTAAGATGAACATTGTCGGATCTTATGAGTGTCTTGGATATTGTACCATCTGACTCAATGAAATCGCTGCCGAAATCAAGAAAGAATATGTCCTTGCCGTCCGCCAGCTTTTCGTACTGTGCGTTTACATTCTTTATCATCTGCCGCCTCACGTCGTCCGCCTTCTGCCCGACAGGGAAAACGCCGATAAGCAGGATTTTCGTTGAAGGGGATGCTTTCCTTATAACGTCAATGAGATTTTTCGTGCCTGCGGCTATGTCCACCGGATCGGCGTTGAAAAGGTTGTTCACTCCAATAAGAATAGCGACCAGTTTAGGTTGGAAGTCTTTGCCAAGCCCTGAGTTCTGCACCCTCCAGAGAAGATGTTCCACACCGTCTCCGGCGTTTCCGAACGCGCATGATTTCAATGGCGCAAAATTCTTGTCCCATGCCGCCTTGCCCTCCGCCTCCCATGCTCCAGTTATCGAGTCTCCCATAATTACAAAGTCCGGCTTCTCCTTGGACATGGCCTCTGACGTCCTCTTGAACCTCGGCATCCACCAGTTGTCAGGCCTTGATACCGGGACCATGGTTGAGGGGAGATATTCCGACATCGGGATCTCCTCTAGCTTGACGGAAGCTACATCAAGCGTACCTGGTCCTGGCGCATATATGATGAATCCGACGTTCTTCACGTCTGTAGGACCGCCTGCGAGATTCGCGGAATATTCCTTCCATTCCTCTGTCAGCTGGATGTTGGCCGATGCAAAGGCCCTTGGCGTGCCCATCGCCTGGATGAAGAATTTCACGGGCGACTTCGAAGGGCTCTTCGCCTTTATTGATACCTTGAACGCCTTTCTCGCATTGAATTCATCCATGCTGTGGAAGAACTGTATTTTTCCCTTGTCCGGACAGACCGTCCTGAAAAATCCACCGTCATCCTTCTGGAACGAATAGACGCAGTTCGCCTTCGCCCAGGCGGACTCGTCCTTCCATCCTTCAGGCATGGAACCACTTACAAACTCCTTCTTCGGGATCTCCTTGAAGGATTTCTCGTCGTTGAATGTCGATTCGATGACAACATTTCCTGCCGTCAGGACTTGTGCCGCTGAGAAAAGAGAGACCAGTGCCAGTTTCAGTTTCATCTTCTGTTCCTTATGTTGTTCAATATATGAATTTCGGATCGAAATATTTTCCTGCCGTCGGTACATTAGGCAGATACTGGAAATTATTGAATGCGTCATGTTCCTGGGAGACGTGACCGTCGCAGAACACTATATTCGCCGATCTATTGTGGCGGCTCATGATCATGTATGGGAATCCCAGGGAATTCTTCGAGCGTGAAAGAGTTGAGACGCCTACTAAAGGAGAGTCGGGAACTCCAGGATCACTCATGTATAATGATTCAGCTTTTGCCGAGTCGGCTAAAAAAACAGTGAGGGCTGGACTTGTACACGGTTCCCTCTTTGTGATGCCATACGGCGGCGTTGGATTGCCACGGAGTCCTGAATCCCCTCCGAAGAATAAATTCATTCCGTAATGGATGCTCCACCAGTGGTCGAGAGATGTTGGAGGCTGCCAGGTTCCGGTACGGGCGTAGTCGTTTGCCGATGGACATATGAAAATATCCGTCTGCTTCATTGTCATGTATCCCTGACGATAGAGCTGGCACG
>CAZDNQ010000049.1:0-15393 GCA_964506605.1 uncultured Victivallis sp.
CCTCGCCGCGAACATGGGAGACAATGACTCGCTCCGCGGACATCTGCTGCCTGGGCTTGATCCGCTCGGGGTGCCGCGCGAACTCCGCGGAACAGCCTACCCTTTCACCTACAACGACAAGGCCGGGCTGGCGAAGATCATCAAGGAGCAGGGTTCCCGTCTTGCAGCCGTTGTCATGGAGCCGTGCAGGAACAATGATCCCGAACCGGGATTCCTGGAATTCGTCCGCGAGGAGACCCGCAAGATCGGAACTCTACTTATCTTCGACGAGATCACTATCGGATTGCGACTTCATCACGGAGGCGCCCATCTCAGGTTCGGCATCGAGCCGGATATGGCGCTGTTCGCCAAATCCCTCGGCAACGGCCATCCTATAGCGGCCGTCATCGGCACAGATGCAGCGATGCAAGGGGCGTACGGCAGCTTCATCAGCAGCTCCTACTGGACCGAGGCCGTAGGCCCTGTAGCCGGTTGCGCGACCCTCGACAAGCTGGCCGCCGTCGACGCGGTCGGCACTGTCGCGCGCCAGGGCGCAAGGCTCCAGAAGATCCTGCGCGAGGCTGCGGCAAGACACAAGCTGCCGGTGACAGTCAAGGGATATCCATGCATGCCTTCGTTCTCGTTCGACCACGCGGACGCAAACGTCATCAAGACACTCTATATCCAGAACATGCTTGAAAAGGGATTTTTGACCGGACTCCTGACATTTATGACCGTGGCGCATACGGATCCGGTGCTTGACAAGTTCGAGGCTGCTGTCGATGAGTCGTTCGCGGATCTGGCCGACGCCATGGCGAAGAACGAAGTGGAGAAGCGGCTCAAGGGGCCTCAGGCGCACCAGGGATTCCGCCGCCTGATTTAAACTGGAAATCCGAAACAGATATTTTGACAGTATAACAGGGAGTTCGCCAAAAATAAAACAAGGAAATGAATAATGCCTAAGAATACAGTACTGATCGTTATTGCAGTCTTAGTCGGTAGTGGAGTAATAGCTGCTATCGCATACTATGTGTTTAGATTCATGAAGGGGACCATCAAGCTTTCGCTTCCCCGCACAGCGTTCAATCCGGGCGATACAATAATTGGCAGTTTCAATCTGCACACTAAGAAATCCATACAGGGAAACAAGCTGATTGTAAGCCTGATTGGAACGCAGGTAACCCGAACTCATCATAACGGAAAGACCCAGATGCATTCTCGAGAGATATACAGAGACGAAGTTCTTGTGGAAGATTCAAAGACATACGATGCCGAATCTAAAGCAAAATACAATTTCGAGATAGCCGTCCCGAATATGCAGTCGCCGGAATTCCTGAACTCTACAGTCGGTCAAACACTGACGGCGGTTGTCCGCCTTCTCGGCAGCAGATCGACACATTTGAAATGGAAGATAGAAGTCCGACTTGATGCGAAGGGAATAGATCTGGCAACAGCGAAATCCGTATCTATCAACACAAAGCAATTGATATAGACCATCACGCCAAACATTGGATATGTATCATCTGAAAGCGCTGAACCGTCAATTTAAGCAAACATGATGCGAAAGGGAAATATGAAAAAATCATCACCGGTGATCGAATTGTTTTCTCTTAAAGGACGGGTGGCTCTTGTCACCGGCGGGGCCGGAATGTACGGCCGCCAGCTTGTGGCAGGAATGCTTGAGGCCGGCGCCAAGACATTTGTAGCCGCCCGGAAAATAGAACCACTGAAAATCATGGAGGCTGAAGCCAGGGCAAAGGGTCAGGACCTTAACGCCCTTTCCTACGATCAGGCTGACGAGGCATCTATCAGGCGTCTGCTGGATGCGATACTCGCAAAAGCCGGCAAGTGCGACGTGCTCGTAAACAACGCCGTATCGCGCCCAATGCTGAAGGCGGGATGGAAGGACGATCTCTCCACATTCGAAGAGAGCATGAAGGTGAACGCAACTGGACTATTCGCCATCACCCGCATCTTCTGCGACGCCATGGCGGAAAGGGACGGAGGGGCGGTGGTCAACATCGGTTCCATGCACGGCCTCATCGCTCCCGATCCCTGGCTCTACGAGGGAACCCAGCACTCGGGATGGTATCCGGACTACTTCTTCCACAAGGCCGGCATGATCAACTTCACCAGGTTTGTGGCCAGCTATTACGGCCTTAAGAACATCCGCTGCAACTGTGTCGCCCCGGGCGGATACCAGACAGAGAAGCACGATAAGCGCTTCCTCGATAATTTCGCGAAGAAGACAATGCTGGGACGCATGGCCAACGACAATGATCTCAAGGGATCCGTCGTGTTCCTGGCTTCGGACGCCGCAGGCTACATAACGGGCGCAACCCTCTCGGTTGATGCAGGGTATACGGCAAAGTGAAATCAAATGGATGATCAGATGAATTGCAACCGTTAAATTGAGTTTTGCCCCATAAGTAGGGCGGTTTTTAAACCGCCAACTAAGCGTCGGGTTAAAACCCGACATACTTTCAAGGACAAATTGACATGCCAAATGTGAGTAAACCGTTTATCATCTACCGTTCCGATGATTATTATACCGCGCATTCCTCGGTATGCCGGACAAGCACCGGTGATATCCTGGTCGCGTTCAGACGCCAGCCCAACCGCAAGAAAGAAGGCCGATGGAACATGCACATCGACGCGGACAGCGCATGCTATATCATGCGCAGCTGCGACGGTGGGAAGACTTGGTCGGATGCAGTCTGCCTGCATAAAGGCAACCGCATTGGCGACAATGATCCCGTCCTGACCCGTCTTTCGGACGGTCGAATATTGCTAACGTTCTTCAACTGGGGCTTGGTCGAAGTTCCAACTCGGGAAGATGCAGGCGGACCTAATTTCACCAGGGACTACCATCGCAGGCAGCCGGATAATCCTTGGCCGGGTATTTTCCGGATGACAGGAGCCAGGATCATGCACTCTGACGACGATGGCAAGACATGGTCTGAACCGCGCGATATAATGATGCCCGGGCAGTTCCACGGATGGAGATGCGCCATCCAAGGACATCCTGCTGAACTTCCAGACGGTTCCCTGCTTCTTCCCGCATATGCGACGACCGGACCATCTGATCCGATGAACTCAGTTGCCCTGATCAGCCATGACCGTGGAATGACTTTCAATTTTCTGTCTGTCATTGCGGACGGGAAGAAAAATACTCCGCATGGGTTTGATGAAAACTCTCTCCTGCGTCTTGCCGACGGCGACATCGTTTCGTTCATAAGGCCGGCCGGCGATCCTAAACAGGAACTATGGCTCAGCCGTTCGTCGGACAATGGAGCCAGCTGGAATCTTTCGCGAGTGGAAGGTGTCAAAGGCGTCCCCCAGAAGGCCATTCATCTCAGTGACGGGAGAATCCTTCTTGTATACGGCTACCGCTTCGAACCTGACTATGGAGCAAGATGCCGAATAATAGATCCTGGATGCCGAAAGATATCATCTGCGGAAGAAATAGTTGTCTGCAGGCACGGCTCGGGAAAGGATGTAGGTTATCCGGACGCCGTCGAGGTCAGTCCCGGAAAGATCCTCTTCGTATATTACATGACCGATCCGGTGTCCGACGGACACATAGAAGCGGCATGGATGGAGATATGATGGACAACTCAATAAATTCAAAATCCGAATCTCGAAATCCGAACCGGGAAGGAGAATCCTTGAAAATCCAGGATCTCGTCGAAGATCTGAAATCCCTGGGGATCAGATCCGGCGACATGCTTTTTGTGCATTCGTCATTGAAGAGCATTGGTCCGGTGGATGGCGGTGCGGCGACTGTCATTGCCGCCCTGGAAAAGTCAATTGCGCCCGACGGACTTCTCCTCATGCCGTCTTTCAACCTGGTTGACAAGGATAAACGCGCCAGCACATGGAACATCGAAAGCACGCCGTCAACCGTAGGATATCTGACTGAGTTTTTCAGGACAATGCCGGGAACCTTGCGTTCCGACCATTATTCCCACTCGGTTGCAGCACGCGGAAAAAATGCTTCAGAATTCGTCTCCGGGCATCTGTCCAAGGAAGGATTGCTGGTGCCATGGGATCGTGAGCCATGGGGACGAACCTTTGGAACGCGTTCACCGTACATCAAGGCTTACGAGAACGGCGGAAAACTGCTCATGCTAGGGGTGGACTACCATTCCTCAACGTACGTCCATCTTGTGGAAACGCTGCTTTGGAACGAACACCTGGTGGCAAATCCAAAGGCGGAGTACATCTTCCTGTACCGGGAGAAACTTGGTGAATACTGGGACAGTGCTGGAAAGATAAACCGTGGCCATGTCGGAAATGCTGAATGCCGGCTTTTCAGCATAAAGGACTTCGTTGACACGCTCCTGGAACTAGTCCGAAGCGAGCCTAAGAAATGGACAAAATGGGGATAGAGGATAATTCATTAAAGGAATATTGATCATGAGAAAAAATTTCGTCATCATCATCAGCTTGATTGTCGCATTCTTCTTCGTCCAATCGAGCCGGGCGGCAGAACGTCTCCTTCCCTGCAAGAAGTTCGTATACAAGCAGACCCAGGGGAAGGACCAGACGATTGAAGTTTACTTCCCTCCTAACCATGATCCCTCCAAGGACAAGGTGCCGGGAGTCATATTGTTCCATGGAGGCGGCTGGTATAATGGAGGTCTCGAGCAGTTCCGCTACGCCTGCAGCTATCTCGCCAGCCGCGGAATGGTCGCCGCCACAGCCAACTATTTTATCATCCCTAAGAAGGATTCCGGGGACATACCTGTCCCTGAAACAAAGAAAAGGTGCATAACTGACGCCAAGAGCGCGATCCGCTGGATGAAACAGCATGCCTCCGAATTCGGGATGGATCCCAATAAGCTGATAACAGGCGGAGGTTCGGCTGGCGGACACATCAGCGTACTAGCAACCAGCAATCCCGGCCTCAACGATCCTGCCGATCCGAAGGACATCGACACATCCGTGGTCGCCTACCTCCTGTTCAATCCCGCTTTCGGTGGAAAAGGCGACACCGAAGATCCCGACGTCGACGCCATCAAGCATGTTAAGGCCGATTTCCCGCCGGCGATAGTATTCTTCGGGACAAAGGACGGCTGGTGGAAATCAGGCTGGGCTCCGTTGGAGAAAAAGTTAAAGGAGCTCGGTGTGAAATCTCCGATAAAGGTCTGGCTGGCGGAAGGGCAGACCCATGGCTACTGGGACAATCCTGACTGGAACGATCTCAACCTGATAGAAGCCGACAAGTTCCTTGTTTCAATTGGCCTGCTGAAAGGTGAGACTACCTTGAAGCCTGCATCCGACAAAAAGCTTGTCCCGGCGGAGCAGTAATTTTCATATCAAAATTTGAGTCTGCTCCAAAAGTAACGCAGACATTCCTGCCTGCGATTGAAAATGAAATACGATGCCACAGACAGGAATGTCTGTGCTACTATTTCATTTCTTGAAATCATAAAGCCGTTCTACATCTAATATCGCCGCCTTGAGGGACATCCTGTCCCTGCCAAGCCTGCCCGGCGGATCCGGATTCATCATCGGAGACGATACATATGTGATGATCGCCTTTCCGTCACGAGTGAAACAGCATGACGGGTTGGTGAACTCTATCGAAGGATCCGTCTCCAGATCCAGGGATCTGAGCCAGGAGCGGCCGGAATCCCGCGAGATTGCGCACGTCAGCGGCGAACGGCGTCCGAGATGATCAAAGGATGGATCAAATTCACTGTCGTTCCAAACCAGCAGCAGGTCGCCTGTCGATGGGATCCTTGAGAGGCATGGCATTGACTCCGGGGATTTAAGTCCGCTTGTCTGGGGCTTGCTCCAGGTTTCACCATGATCCAGGGATCTGGACATGAAAACAGAACCTAGCTGTGTACGCATGGTCATCACGAGGGAAAAATCCTTCGCTTCAGCAACCTGAGCCTCCATCGTTCCACGGAGCGGAAGACAAAGCAGCGACGGCGACTGCCTCCACGTGCGCCCTTCGTCATCGCTCAGCAGGCAGGTGGACTTCTGGTTGTCCTTAGGACCACCCCAGATAATGGTCTGTCCGACTGGAAGAACCAAACGTCCGGTGCTCAGCCGTATCATCCTGGAATTCGCGCACCCGAAAGGCTGGCCCTCCCACATGTTCACCGGCTCACTGAAAGATGCCCCTTCATCCGAGCTTCTGCGCAAATACGAAGAGGTTTTGAATGGCTTCTGCCACTCAAGTTCCAGATGGCGGTAATAGAAGAACAGGATCTCGCCGCTTGGAAGACGGAGGAGGCTGGGATTGTACACGTTCACATCTCCGGGCAGAGGTTCCACCAGTATGCGCGGCTCATCCCATGTCAGCCCGCCATCGCGGGAACGTGCGGAAACTATCCGGTTCGGAGCATGATCGTTGCCGGCAAGAGGGCTTCTGATGAATCTCATCCATGTGATGAACAGGCTGCCGTCGCCCAGTTCGATCAGGCTCGCCGAATGGTTGCCCGGGAACTCCTCTCCCGCCAGTCCGATAATTACTCGTTCAATATCCGACATGACATTGCTCCATATAATTAGTGAGGTTTTTAATTGTCATGAGCCTGTCGAATGAAACCGCCATTAGAGACTTAAGAATTGTCGGGCTAAAACCCAACATACTTATAGGCTCAATACGGCCGTGCCGATATCTCACGCTTGAAGACTGGAGCTTCCTTACCCACTTCAAAACCTCCAATTTTCTCGCACCACACGAAGGTCTTGACAGCCTTCAGCGAAGGAATCCAGACCGCGCATACCGCTACGACCTTGGGAGAAACAACAGTATCCGTCACCTGAACCTTGTTGTCACCTCGCGAAACTCGCAGCTGGAAATTAGCTGTCGGAGCCATTTCCACGATATACGGTTCTGGTGGGGCCCCCTTCAATTCTTCACCTCTCCTGGGACGTCCGCGTCCTGCAAAAATCCCCTGCTCCAAGGTCTTCCAGCCTTTGCCGTCGTTATACTCCACTGTGATTTTCTTCTGGTCTGAGACCATGTAATGGGTTTCTATCCGTGGCGCAACACTTTCACCATCAACTTTATTAGTGCGCAGCAGTGACGCGCTCCAGCGGACCACTCCATCAGGGCCGCACTGGATGGTTTCGTTCTGCACATGGTCGGGAATATTATCCCAGGATCCGTACGCAGTCTCGCCTTTGAGCTGGATCTGGCTTGCAGAAGGCGTGCCAACTACATCAAACAGATCGCTGGCAGGCGTAACCATGGATTTCTCAAGTGCAACCTTGTCGCCGCAGAGGACCTGCCACAGATGCTCCGTCCCCTGGCTAGGTGCGATCTTCGCAGTCAAATTGCCTCCTTTCAGCACATACAGTGGCCCACCGTGCCACGACAGAAGGCGACGCGTCTGGATGATCGGGCTGGACATCTCCGAGACGCCGCTGCCACGCGCCGCCTTCGCCAGGATGCGCGCACGTTCATAAGTATCGCTGCCACCATTAGCCTTGTCGATATCGGAGCGGATGAGACGGCCGTTCTTCTCAACGAGCTCGCCCTGCTTCCATAGATCCCGGGCTTCCAGCGAGGCCGCGACCTCCTGTACTCGCTTCAAATATTCCTTGTTTTCCTCCCCCTGAGCTTTGGCTGTTGCCCGTTCCAAGGCCGCCTTCATCTTTGAAATCACATCAGGTGTGAGATACGGGGCGGAGGGATTGAACTCATCGGCGATTATCTTAGTGGGCGTTCGCGATGAATTTTCGAGGATGTTCACGTAGTTCATCACTTCCGCCGATGCCGGACCGTAATATCCGTCGCAGAACTCCTTGATTAGAACTTCGGTATCAAGTGAAGGGTTCCACAGAAGTTTGCGCCATACATAATTTTTGAGGAGCACAAGATCTCCGCCTGTAGAAGAATAATTTCCCTGTATCAACACACCCTTGGCGCCGATCTTATGGTAATACTTGATGTTCTGCGCCATCGCGCGGAGGTTCGGCGTCGGCGTCAAATAATTTACGTAATTGGTGCCATACTCCCATATTAGCAGCCGTCCTGGCGCAATCTTGGCCCACTGTTCGAAGCAATGCTTGATCTTCCGGCTCCTGACAACGGCTTTTTCTGCCTGATCGCGCGCAGTGGCCTCCTTCTTCTGCGCAAGTTCCTGCAAACGCGCGATGAGACCTGCGCTCATTGGAGCATCCTTCTTTTCCGCAGCCTCCGCTTCAGCTTCAGTCGTCGGAACGCGTTCGGCAACCTCGGGAATATCCTCAATCGAATCTTCAACCTTCACATCGCCGGCCGCTTCTTCAATCGAAAGTGTAATTCCATAACGGATACGCGGAAGCCAGATATAGACATTGTCATCAGGCCTTGTGATCGCCGGGGGAGTGTCAGTGCTCATATAGGCGAACGTGCCGACTTTTACGCCTGGATATTTTTTGGCGAGAATCTCCCCGGTCCGGTTCATGAGACGCATGAGCGGCGCGCTTGAGCCACCGAGCCTGTTACCGTCAGGAGTGGTCCAGGCTTCATCCTCATAGACCTTCAAACTCTCCGGAGACTGATCGAGCCCTCCAAACCAGTCGCCCTGCCCGGCGAAATAAAGATTGTCCTCCAAATTGCCGTTTCGCTTGATGATTTCCTTCGAGAGGGCCTCTGCCAGATCTTCCGCCATCCCCGGCGCGAGATAATTGAAATGTATGACGCTGGAAGCCCAGTCAGCGGGATCCTTGGCGGCATGACGTCCCTTGAAAGTTATTTCCCCGGTCTTCTTGTCCTTGATTTCGTGATAGGGCCAGTATTCCGGTTTTTTGGCGGCATAAGGCGCCAGCAGATTGTAGAAAGTGTGATTGCCCGTCGGCTGAAACGTGCTCTTGCTGCGCGTCTTGAAGACCATATTGTTCCTGGTGGTCTGCGCTTCCATGTTGTACAGGTCGTGCAACAGGAAAGGCGAGGCGCTTTTGATGTCCAGCGGTGCAATTCTGATCTCAGGTTTCGATGGGACAAACTCCGAATCATATGCCCACCAGCGGCAGCCCAGGACATCTTCGAGAAATGAATAGACTCCGTAAAGTGTGCCCTGTCGCCCGCCACCGCAGATGAAAAGCTTCTGCCCCTCGGTCCTGATAATGAACCCGTCCTTCCCGAGTTTTTTGGCTTCAGCCTGAATCGCCTCCGTACACGCCTCGCCGATCACGATCGCCGCCTCGGGAATTTCCTTGGAGCCATTGATGCGTTTCGGTTGCTTTCCGCAGATTTTATTGAGATATTTCGCCAGCTCGTCGGCCGCCTGCCTCATTTCACGGAAGGATATCTGATATTCTTCGAAAGCGGCCTTCAATGAATAGTATTCCTTCCATTCCGGAGAATCCCAGGGGACTGTTGCGGCCGGAGCAACTGGCGGTTTTACCAAAGCCGGCTGGGCAATTGAGACAACTGGTATCGGTGACGATGTGCCGTCGGCGATTATGAAACTTTCCTGCGCAGGGAGAGAAGCTGTCTGCAGGCATACGGAGGCCGTAAAACCAAATAATAGAAGCCGCATGTTCATGGTTGTCCTCATATAGTTCTAGGTTCAATATTGCCTATGTTCGCCTAACTGTAGAAATTACCCTACTATATGACTTCTAAATCATACTTTCAAGCCATATAGGAACAATTAATATACAATTTTATTCATATTTTTGTTTTTTATATTGACATTCATTTTGAACCATGATATGATATCCGAAGAATAAGGAGGATTGCATGGACATCAAAAACATTTTCGATTTCCGATTTCCGATTTATGATTTAAAATTGCAGAACAAAATCGGCAGCAGGCGATCGGCAATCGGCACCATGTCATTCACTCTTATAGAACTCCTTGTCGTGATTGCGATAATCGCAATTCTTGCCGCAATGCTTCTTCCGGCCCTGAAAAATGCGAAGGACCAGGCGAAAAAAGCCGCTTGCGTCGGCAACTTGAAACAGATTGGACTGGCCGTATCAATGTATTCAGGCGACTTCAATGACGACTGGCCTTCCCCAATGCTCAATAGCCAAGGATTCTGGGCGACGACTGGCGCTTCCCGGACAATAGTGGGCTTTGGCCTTCTCTATGATAACGACTATATGAGAAGCTGGCAGTCCTTCTACGATCCTGGAGCGGTGTCGAGGCTGAACAACCTGGTAACAAACAAGGAACGTTTCGAGTATGATCTTTACACCGATGGAAAATCCGGTGCCGCCACCCACAGCGCCCTGCAGGTATCATATGATTTGACCAGGGCGTATGATAGTTCTGGAAGTGCCATAGCCACTATTTATGATACCGAGAACACTGTCCTCAAGCCTCGCCCAAACGCCTCCCTTTATATTATAAATGGCAAATTCTCAAAAAACGCTGGCATTTTCAAGTCCCCGAATATTGCAGGCTCCTGGGGGCCTGGCCAGTTCTATGTGGCGACCTGCATACAGGCAGAAAATTACTCATCTGTGGCAAGCAATCCCCTGAACGTGCTTTCCCACAATGCCATGGGCAGCAACATTGTGGGCTTTGACGGTTCAGTCAGGTGGATTAAGTTCAATTTTCGCGGTTGCTTCCCTCAGCCTGCCGAAATAAAGATAACCGCCAGCGACCTGGCAAAAAGAGCTTTCCTTTGCGAAGATTAATAATATCCGGCCAGGAAATTTTATAAAAGTGAAATTTACAAGATCCTTCACCCTTATCGAGCTGCTCGTGGTCATTGCGATCATCGCAATTCTCGCGGCCATGTTGTTACCTGCGTTGAAGAATGCAAAGGATCAGGCAAAGAAAACTGTCTGCGCAGGAAATTTGAAGCAAATAGGCCTAGCAATGATTTTGTATACCAGTGACTCCAATGACGACTGGCCCTCCCCGATGCTTTACAGCCAGGGATTCTGGGCTACCAATTCAAATCCTCGAAGGATAGTAGGATTTGGTCTTCTGTACGAGAATGACTATATGAAAAGCTGGCAGTCATACTATGATCCCGGGGCTGTGACACGCATGACTTATCATACTGTAAACAGCAAAGAAAGATTCGAATACGATCTCTATACCGATGGACGGCCCACAGTAACTCACGGCGCCCTGCGTGTGACATATGATCTAAGCAGGCCCCATGACGATCTAAATGACAGCGGAAGTGCCCTGGCAACCAATTATGAGACCATGAACACCGCGTTGCAGCCCCGTCCCAACGGCGCCTATTACTGGATAAACGGAAAATTCTCGAAGAACGCCGGTATATTCGGCTCTCCAAATGTTGCAGGTGCATGGGGCCCTGCCAGGTTCTATGTGGCAACCTGCATGCAGGATGAGAATTACAGCACTGTAGCAACTACCTCGCTTGATGTTCTATCTCATAATGCGAGGGGCAGCAACATCGTATATTTCGACGGAAGCGTGAAGTGGAAGCAATTCAACTTCCTTGGATGCTTCCCTCCCCCGACCGAGGTGAAGATCACAGGTTCGACGCTGGCAATGAAGGCTTTCCTCTGCGGAGATTAATAACAATCCAGTAAATCCATAGATGGAAACGATACTGATTGCCCCTTTCCAAATAGTTCTCGAACTGCTGCAAACCCATCCGCCATCTTCCATACGTACCCGGCTAAAGGAAACTATGTTAATACTTAAAATGAACAATTTGTATACTATTTTGTTATTTTATTTGTATTATTTGCTTGATTTATTTATTCAGCTGTGATATGATGACTGTAGAACATCAATAAAAAGCGAGCGCCTTGACTGCAAATAAATCCATTGATTTGTAAGTCAATTTAAAAAGAGGGGTCAAATGAAAAAGATAAAGGTTGCACATATCGGATGGCTTTCAAACGACCAGGGACCGGACTGCATTACGACCGCCTGGTGCGACATCAACAAGGAGAAGATGGCGGAGAATGCCAAAAAGCATCCCGACATCCAGATGTATACCGACTACCGGGAAATGCTGGCAAAGGCTGATTTCGATGCCGTCGTGATTGCAACTCCCAACTATGTACATGCCGAACAGGCAATCGCCTTCCTGAAGGCGGGCAAACATGTATTCCTTGAAAAGCCCATGGGTATTACTAAGGAAGAAAGCGATGCTATCCTTAAAGCGGCTGAGGAGAGCGGGAAGATCATGGCAATTGATTTCGAGCTTAGGTTTTCGCTTTTCTCAAAAAGGATCAAGAAGTTCATTGAGAGCAGGGAGTATGGAGAGCTCAGGCGCATCGAGTTCATCCACCACCGCGGTTCATGGTTGAATGAAGGCAACGGCATATGGCGCGTGATACCTGAAAAGAGCGGCGGCATGTATTTCATGGAACCAGTGCATGAGGTCGACATATTCCGCTACTTCGGCGGCGAGATAGATTCCGTCCAGACGACCGTCGGCCCGAACGTACTGCCCCATTACAAGTTCCAGGACAATCTCTGCTCCCATTTCTTCTTCGCAAGCGGGGCGCTTGGGACGATCCTTACATCCCACACCCATAGCGCCCAGACAAGCAACTCCGCATTACAGACCAGCGTCCTCGGACATGACATGTCGACGATCATAACCTTTACTGGAGGCTCCGTCGGGATAGACTTCTTAAACTGTAGGATTCTGTTCAACAAATTCGAGGAATATCCGGCAGGTTCCGGCGCCTTGCGCGTAATCTTCGACAAGGCCGAGGACTATTCCCCGGACGGCCCCATGAAGTTCGCCCATGACATCAGCGGGATGCGCAAGGAGTTCATCAGGAGAATTGCTTGCGGTGAACCTCCGTTGCAGGATGCCCTTGATGCCTGGAAGAGCCACAGGGTCTGCCTTGCCGCCGAACAGTCGGCAAAGGAAGATTTCAGACGTGTAAAGGTCGATTACAACCGGAAGTAAAGAGGTCTTCAGCAAATGCGAAGGAAATCATTAAAATTTGCTGTCGCCGAAATGGCCGGTCTGCTCAATTCACCCAAGAAGAACATGGCCAAGGCCTGCAAGCTGTCGGCGGTTGCGGCGGAAAAAGGAGCCAGTCTTGTACTTTTCCCTGAAGGTTGTCTTAACGGAAATGCGTTCACGCGCAGCAGGCAGGATTCAATCCCTGCAGATCCTGCGTCTTTTGCAAAACTCCAGAAGATCTCCGACAAGACCGGAATAACCATATGCATTGGATTTACTGCTCCTCTTGAGGACAAGTTCAACAATGCATTTGCAATCATAAGGCCGGACAGGAAAATCCTTTTCCAGTATAAATGCGCGCGCAGTTCGCAGGAGCCGGAATTCCTCTCCGCATTCAAGGATGCGAAGAGAACTGTTTTCGAAGTGGATGGAGTCCGAACAGTCATTTCAATCTGCTGCGAATACGGGCTTGAACGGATAGAAGAAAGCATCAAGGACGCCTCTCCAAAACTGATCCTCCATCCTTCAGCGGGCTGCTTAAGAAAAGATCAGGTTGCTTCTGGGCGTTCTGAAAGCCAGGCTGCAAGATCATTCAGGAAGGAATGCCGTTCAGGGGTGGAACGTTCCGCCGAGGAGGTAAGACGCCGCGGAATTCCCAAAATATGCGCCAACCCAATCGGCTTTGATGGAGAAACCTTCTGGCCCGGCAATTCATTTGCTGTTGACGGCAAAGGCAATATAATCCTCTGGATCCCAGGGGAAAACAGGCCCGGACAGATGAAAGACTCGATCGAACTCAGGATCATACCCATATGATTGACATGAAATATCTGCTGGACTTATACTGAAGAAGACGAAACCGAAAAAATAAGGAGAGGACGTTTCCAATGAATGCGAGGCAGAGGACAAAGATTGTTCTGATAGGCTCCGGCTCGATGATTTTCAGCAGGAACCTGATCGCCGACATACTGTGGCATGAATCGCTCAAGGACTCGGAAATCTGCCTGGTCGACACTGACAAGGACAGGCTCGCCACATCTGAGGCCATGGCTAGGATTATAGCAGGGCAGATCCCTTCCGCCAAGCCTGTAATAAAAGCGTCTTCGGACAGAAAGAAACTACTTGAAGGCGCCGACTTCGTCATAAGCTGCATTGGCGTAGGCGGTTTTGATGCGACTGAAAAAGATCTTTCAATTCCTGCAAAACACGGTCTGATACAGACCGTCGGAGACACGCTTGGAATTGGCGGAATATTCCGGTCGATGAGATCCATCCCTGAGCTGCTGAGGATATGCGAGGATATGAAGGAACTGTGCCCGGACGCTCTCCTCCTGAACTACAGCAATCCGATGGCTATGCACTGCCTCGCCGTCGAAAGGGCGACAAAGATAAGACATGTCGGCCTCTGCCACGGTGTCCAGAACACCGCCCAGAGCATGCGGATGTATGTCGCAATGCTCAGGGATTCGTCTCCTGAGGAGATCAGACGCCACTTTGAGCGTCCGTTCAACTCCCCGGAAAGGAACAATGAATGGGCGACATGGTGCGCCAAGGGCGACGATCCCGAGTTGAACTATACCTGCGCCGGAATCAACCACATGGCATTCTTCCTGGATTTCAATTCCGGAAAAAAGGATCTCTATCCGGATTTGAAGAGGGCCTTGAAGATCCCGCATATCCACCGGCTGGATCCTGTAAGATTCGAACTTTTCTCCAGACTCGGTTATTTCATGACTGAGACCAGCGGTCATATTTCGGAATACCTGCCGTATTTCCTCAAGGACAAGTCGGAAATAGGTAAAAACTATCTTGTCCCGCTTTCCTATATCGACACCTGCCGCTGCCTCGACAAGGAATACATCAGGCTCAGGAAAAGCATCTTGGACGGCAGACCGGTTGTTTCCGAACCGTATAAGCCAAGCAAGGAATTTGCGAGCAGGATCATAGACGCCGCTGTCACCGGCAGGGCATTTGTCTTCAACGGCAATGTACATAATCAGGGAGGACTGCTCATCAGCAACCTTCCGGGCGACTGCTGCGTGGAAGTCCCGTGCGTCTCCGACCGGCAGGGGATACGCCCAGTAGCCGTAGGGGAACTTCCTCCGCAGTGCGCCGCGCTCATCCGGACAAACATCAACGTCCAGGATCTTGCGGTCAGAGGAATACTGGAAGAGGATCCTGCACACATCCGCCATGCGGCGATGCTTGATCCGAACACATCGTCACAGCTTTCGCTGTCGCAGATCGACCGGCTTCTTGAAGACTTGTTCAAGGCCCATTCGAAACTGCTTCCCAAAACATTCAAGGGATTCAGATATGCATAAGGCTGATCTCGATATACTTCGTCCGCTTGCAGAACAGTACATGGATATATGTTCCAATCCTATACAGCAGGAGCGCCGCCGCCTCTGGCGGATGCATAACAGCCTGAAGAAGACCCGTCCATTGATCTATGTGCGTGCGTTCGCGTGGAAGGAGATGGCGGACTCGGAATGCTTATGCAAGGACCCTTTCCTCAGGGGCTGCGAGGACTTCTTCCGCAGGCACCTGTTCTGGAACTCCCTCAACGATGACTCAATCTTCGAGCCGTGGATC
>CAZDNQ010000050.1:0-15335 GCA_964506605.1 uncultured Victivallis sp.
GAAGCCTGTTGCCGCAAGGTATGCCTGGGCGAACAATCCCGAAGGCTCCAACCTATATAATAAGGAGGGGCTGCCTGCTGTTCCGTTCCGCACGGACACCTGGGATGGCGTGACCATCAACAGCCGATAATCGGCAATCCATTTAATAACCAGCGCCCCGCTATCTGGCGGGGCGCTTTTTTTCAGGTGCATTTCCTGTTGCCGGCGGGATGCCGGCCTCCATTTGCAGTTCACCACATCGGCATGATTCCCGCCTTCCTGAACTGGGACGGGGTCATCCTGAACTCGTTCTTGAACATTCGGACGAAATGCTGGTGGGTAATTCCGCCGATACGCTGGCATATGACCTTGCCGCTAAGGTTCGAATCCTTTAGAAGACGGCATCCGAGCAGAAGCTTGCGCCTGGCAATATATTCATGCGGGGTCTGTCCGATCTCGGCCTTGAAGAGGCGTGTCAGATGCTCCCGTGAAATTCCCATCTTCCCGGCAAGGCCCGTGACGGAAATCCCGCCCGGGATCCCGTCGTCGATCTTGCTGCAGGCCTCCGTGACGATACGGTTCGACGAGGATCTGGCAACTGAAGATTCCTTCGATTCGCACAATGTCATCAGAACTTCAAAGACTATTGCCGCGCCTGCAGAGGAGGACATCCTGACAGATGTCCTGTCGTATACGCTGTAAGCCTTGAGCTGGTTCAGCAGCTTGCAGTCCGGGGCCAGATCGAAGACAGCCCCATGCCTTCTGACGATGTCCTTGACCATCGCCGCCGCTGGAGCGCCATAGAATGTTATATATACGAACTCCCATGGGCGCGTCGATCCTGGCGGGTAGAAATACGATATCCCGGGATCATAGACTTCGCAGAGGAAGCCTTTGCCAGGAGGGAGCCGATGTTCGCCGGCCGCGTCCCTGAAGCACCCCTCGCCCGAAAGGGTATACTGGAAGACCATCAGCCTCTCGGATTTCCTCTTGCTACCTTCATAACAATATGACGGATCGTCATATTTCTCACAGGAAACCGCGCTTATCTTCGGCAGCGACGCCATCGGCCTTATCGTCGTGAAATATGTCAGCCAGAGAATCATATGTCACATTATGTTAAATAATATCAAATTCAAGCATCTTGCGGTGATTTATTTCATATAGTATTATAGATGACATGAAGGGAACATGCATGACACAATATGTTAATAACAAAGCATAGGAGGATCTGAAAATGGAAAAAAGAAAATTCATGAAGGCGATGCTGGTCTGCACGGGAATACTGGTGTCCTCTTTGACGGTTCTCGCTCAGGACGCCAAGCCGGCGAACGATGCCGGCGATACATTGTCAAAGGACCTTACCTTCTATGCCCCGCTTGACGGTTCCATTGATGCGGCCGTCGCCGCAGGCGCAAAGTCTCCGACGGTGAACAAGGAGACAAAATTCGTGGAAGGCAAGTTCGGCAAGGGAGTCGAACTGAAGGACAAGGCGCAGCTCTACTATTCCGGCGACTCCAACTTGAACATATCCGAAGGCACTGTGGCGTTCTGGGTGAAGAGGAACGAGAAATGGTCCGGAGACAAGGGATACATCCTCTTCAAGGCCGCTGTCGCCGACTGGAACAAGAGCTCCCTGTATCTCATGGTCACCGAATGGAACCAGCTGCGCGCATGGATCTTCACCGACGACGGCAAGCAGAACCTCCAGATGAGCCCCAATGGAATCCCATACGTCGGCAACGAGTGGTACCATCTGGCGATGACCTTCAAGGATGGCAGCGTAAAGATCTATGTCAACGGCGCCGAAATATCCTACGGTCCTGAAAAATGCGATCCTATGATGGTGATGCCTACGGGAATCGCAAAGAACATCCAGTTCGGCAGCGACTACGACGGCGCAAAGCTGAACGGGGTCATGGACGAGCTGCGCATCTACAAGCGCATACTCTCCGCAGATGAGATCAAGAAGCTCTACGGGTTCGTACCGGGAAAATAGGCGGGTGGCAAATCAAACAGGATCATGGAGGAAAAGCATGAAGCCGTTGTTATGCAAACTTGGACTCTTGGCGTTAATTTCCTGTGCATCGCTTGCAGCCGGAGCAGCTGATGAGAATTATGATTTTTCAGCTGGCTTCAAATCCGACCTGACCTCAAGCTTCACAAAGGAAAACTCCTTCAGGAGCGAAATCAGCCTCAACGGAGTCTGGAAGATATCCGTGCAGGAAAAGATCACGGAATCTCCGCAGCAGGACGCCGGCGACTTCGGCTACGTACTTGTCCCGTCGTCATGGACATTCCCCTCCTCTTTTCCTATTATTGGCACCTCAAGTTTCAAGCTGGGAAAATCCGACGGCGAATGTTCATGGAAGGGCAAGCCCCTCAAGGATTATCCATGCGCCTGGTATTCCCGCAGCTTCAATACGCCGCAGGGCTGGGACGGCAGGAAAATATTCCTTAAGCTCGACCGTGTCACCATGAGCGGCACAGTCTTCCTGAACGGGCAGAAAGTCGGCGGACAGGATGAACGCGACGAATGCGAATACGACGTGGGCGCCCTCCTCAGGAAAGAAGGATCTCCAAACGAGCTCGCTGTTCGCGTTTCAGCGGTCCTGAATGAAGAGGTGAAGAGCTACCTGGGCGGTGACAATACGGTAGTGAGCAAGATTCAGGCCTCACTGCGCGGCATCACCGGCGATGTCTGGCTCATCTCGCGTCCTGCCGGTCCGGCAGTCTCCGATGTCTTCGTGACGACTTCTGTCAGGAAGAAGGAGATCTGCTTCGATGTCGAACTCGCAAATGCAGCAAAGGCCTCAGGCAAGTGCTCATTGCTCGCCGAAATCCTTGAGAAGGGCGGATCTTCTCCTGTCGTGCGTTTCGAGCAAAAGGATTTTTCCCTGGACGGAACTGCCCTGCAAAAGATCCGTCTTGGCGGCGCCTGGGCAAATCCAGTCCTCTGGGACACGGACAATCCGCACCTCTATGATGTGAAGATTTCCTTGTACTCCGGAGACAGGAAGATTGATGAGAGCCTGCCCGAAACATTCGGATTCAGGGAGGTATGGCTGGAGGGCCATGACATCATCATGAACGGAAAACCTAGCCATCTCTTCAGCTTCCACACGTCGCCGCACGATGCGTTTGTCAATGCCGCGAAAAAGAATGTAGAACGCCGGATCAGCCTTATGCGCTCGGTTGGCTTCAATTCCATCCAGCTCGGCAGCGAGGGCACTTTCCTAAAAGGGTGTTCGGCACAGTACTACAGGGACATCTTTAATATTGCAGATGCTCAGGGCATACCTGTCATAATGCCGGTCGCGCCAGTCTATGCGTACGAATGGCAGACGGAGGCGGGCAGGAAGAAATGGCAGGCTGACAGCCTCAATCTCATCCGCAGATACCGTAATCATCCTTCACTTATCTGCTATGCTCTCAACTTCAATTATCTCGGGTACGCCGGTGACATGAACCCCCGCTGCTGGGGCACAAACTACATGCCGCCAGACAACATCTGCGACCTTGGAAGAAAAAGAAAGGACGCCGGAGAAAGCGAGGAGTTCGTACGGAGTTCTGATTCCAGCAGGCTGGTCTACCACCATGCCAGCGGAAATTTCGGTTCCTTCATAACATCCAACTTCTACACGGCATGGCCACCGATCCAGGAGCTCGAGGATTTCCCCTCCCTCTGGAGCGAGAAGGGGGCAAAGCCGCTGATTCCCGTCGAAATAGCTCTTCCAGTATACGGATTGGATCTCAACAGGGCGCGTCAGGGAAACTATGAGACGACCCGCCACTCGGAAATGCTCGAAGCCGAATATCTCGCACCATTCCTAGGTCCATCAGCGTTCAGGAAGCAGACGGACGGATATCTGGACATCCTGTCGAAAGGGGCCACAGGCGAGGAGATGGCTGGCGCTGACAAGTACGACGTCTACCAGAGCTACACCTGGGGCTACAACCTCCGCCTGCACGAGCCGGTCGAATCCGGAATCGTGGCGTTGCGTCCGCGATTCTTCCAGTCGTGGCGCACATATGGAATGACCGGATTCTCCCCAAACAACGCGCTCGACATGGAAATAACAGGCCAGACTTTCGAGCCATGGCATGGCATAGCCGCCACCTACAGCTACGACGATTATACGGCACCCGGACCTAAACCTCTACGCAGCCATGTACCTCTGGAACAGGACAGCAAAATCACGAAAGCCGGCCAGTCTTTTGCAGCCGGACTTAAACCTGTTCTGGCATATTTCGGAGGCAGCGCGAAGGATGGATTCTCCTCAAAGGATCATTCCTGGTTTTCAGGCGATTCCATTGAGAAGCAGATCGTCGTGGTGAACGACCTGCGGAAGAATCTCGATCTTGTCGTGAAGTGGCGCATGCTCAGGGATTCCGACGGCTCAGAGGCGGTGTCCGGCAAGGAGGAAATGTCTGTCGCAGCCGGGCGTTCAGGATTCAAGAGCTTGAAGATCACCGCTCCTGAAGTGAAGGAGAAGAGCTCTTTCACATTGAAGATGGAAATTGCGGGACTCTCTGAGAAGGATGCGGCTCCCCAGGATTTCAAACTGCAGATATTCCCGAAGACGGCATACAATCCTCCTGTGAAAATCCTCTCCATTTACGATCCGGCCGGGGAAAGCTCCGCGATGTTCGCAAAGATGGGAATAAAGATAAGCGCCATTGACGCCAAGTCAGATCTTTCCAAGGAGAAACTGATTGTCATCGGGCGCGACGCCCTCTCCAAGGGGCAGCTGCCGTTGAACATCCTGGACGCCGTCTGCAAACAGGGGGCGACAGCGCTATTTTTCGAACAGCGTGATCTGGTGATATTCGGACTTCGCATGCATCAGCGCGGCGTCAGGACGGTCTTCCCTCTCGACGAGAAATCTCCGGTCTTCAAAGGCCTGGGTCAGGAAGACCTCTGCGACTGGCGCGGCGATGTGAGCCTCTCCGAAGCATACCCGATACCGGCAGGAGATTCTCCAGATGCTTATCCGGAAGAAGCCTACAAGTGGGGGAACCGAGGAGTTGTCTGCTCGTTCATGATCGAGAAACCCAACGTCGGCGCTGGAAGACCTCTCGCCGAATGCGAGTTCGACCTCGGCTACACGCCTCTGCTTGAAGTGAAGGAGGGCAAAGGCCGTCTCATATTCTGCCAGATGGAAGTCACCAACCGCTACGGAGCGGATCCGGCATCATCCAGGCTCGCGGACAATCTCCTGGCTTTTGCCGCCTCGCCTTCAGTTCCATCTTCTTCAAAGATCGAATGCGGGACCGGCATGAAGGAATTTTCGGATTTCGCAGACGCGGTAAACGGAAATGATGGCGCAAGCAAGATAATAGTCCGGCGCGGCGCGGCTCTCAAGGACAACGAGAAAAGCGAACTTCGCAAAACTGCAGAGGATGGCGGAACAGTTGTGCTCATTGGGCAGGAACTGATGAAGGATCTTGCCTGGCTGCCGTCGGCGGTCAAGACCAGGAATGTAAACTACTACCGCGCCGAACCCAGGAGCGCAAGCCCTCTGATGGCTGGAGTCAGCGTGTCGGATCTTTTCCTCAAGGACAAGCGGAAGGATCTGCTTGTCGAGGAAGGGGCCGGGGTCAACCTGCTGAGCGATCCCGGGATCATCGCGGAGATTCCATCCGGCAAGGGAAGGTTCATCCTCTTCGCGATTGACCCTCTCAGCTACAGGAATTCCAAGCTCAGCCCTGAACGTATGGATCGTATTTACAGCAAGCTGACAAGAGTTCTCTCAGCAATAATCACAAATCTCGGCGGTGAATTCAAGCCTCTTTCCGAACGTTATCTTGCAGGTTCGATGGCCGGAAACATAATGCTCCCTTCCGAGTGGCGCTTCTCTATGGATCCCGAGAACTCCGGACTTAAAAAGCAGTGGCAGAGCGTTTCGTTCGACGATTCCTCCTGGCGGATGATCAAGCCCGGATCATGGGAGAACCAGGGGGTGACTGATCCCAATCCCAATTTCTCCGACGCAAAACGCCCGTATGACGGCTTTGCCTGGTACCGGTGCAAGGTCCTCATTCCCGAAACCTACAGGGGCAAGGAACTCAACCTGCTACTCGGGGCTGTCGACGACATGGACACCACCTACTTCAACGGAGAAAAAATCGGCGCAATCGGACAGGAGAACAAGGAATACTGGGTTGCAGTCCGCGACTACCCTATCCCTTCCAAGCTCATCAAGTACGGTGGTGAGAATATTATTGCAATCCGAGTACTGGATCTGAGAGGCGAAGGCGGCCTCATGGGCAAGGAGCAGCAGATCAGGATCTCAAACAGAAAAACCTATCCTTATCTCAACGAAAAACCGCCATTCAACCCATACCACCTGACCCGCTGGTAGGCCTCTGGACAAAAGAATAGAGGAATGATATGCGATGAAAATTAAATCATTCACACTTGTTGAACTGCTCGTGGTGATTGCGATCATCGCAATCCTGATGGCACTCATGCTTCCGGCGCTCAAGGGCGCGAAGGATTCGGCGAAGACCGTGATGTGCATGGGCAACCTCAAGCAGATGGGGGCGGGAATGCTGAATTATTCCCTGGACTGGGATGGCGCATTCCCGACCAGGCTTCATGGCACAGGACTATTCGTAAATTTCTGGTTCTACCAGCTATGCCTGGCGACAACCGACGAATACAAGGGCAACGGCAGGGATCCGATTCTCTTATGTCCCGCCAGGACAGAAATCTCCGGGCCGAGGATTGGAACCTATACATGGGTCGACTACAGGGTCTGCGGATACCTATGTCAGGATTACCATTATGTCACCGAGATGCAGGATCCCTCCAACACTCTCTATCTCGGGGAGACTTCCGCCAACATGGATGCCTGTTCTGTCTCCAACATTGACTGGCTCAGGCATTACAAGAAGGCCAACTTCCTGTTCATCGACGGGCATACCCAGCTGGTACGCATGGGAGAGCATTCGTCATATAAATGGTATTAGGCAAGGCGGCTATGATGGAATATATTCTGTAGTATGACAATCAAACTGGCATGAAGGCCGATGCGATTCACGGGAAACGCAGCCTTCATCCCGATGGAGGGTAAAAGTGTACAGCGGTAAAATCATCGATTCTCATTTCCATGCGTACGCAGGCAAGGACTGCAGTGATTTCATAAGTGATCTGCTGGAAAAAGGCGGACTCGACGGTATCGGAATCGCCTCGATTCCAAGGGCGCTGGCGCACAGCGAGCATTTCTACAATGAGGAGGCCTTGAAGCTGAAGAAGGAGAATCCCGGAAAGATATATGTTTTCGGAGCACTTGACTATTCGGACAGGGGCTATCTGAAGGGCAAGGTGGATTTCGCAGCTCAGGCGAAAAAACTTTTTGAGGCCGGCGCGGATGGCATGAAGATGCTGGAGGCCAAGCCCAATGCGCGTAAGGCGCTGGGAATCCCCGTCGATTCACCGATATTCGATTCCTATTACTCCTACATGGAGGAGAATTCATTTCCGATACTGATGCACGTTGCGGATCCGGAGGAGTTCTGGGATACGGAGAAGGCTCCGGAGTGGGCGAAAAAACATGGATGGTTCTGGGGCGATGGCAGCTTCCTCCCGAAGGAACAGCTCTATTCGGAAACAGAAGGCGTCCTGAAGAAGTTCCCGAAGCTGCAAATCACGTTCGCCCATTTTTTCTTCCTCTCAGCCGATATCGACAGGGCATCCAAATTCCTCGACAAGTGGGAAAATGTGTCTTTCGACATAACTCCCGGCTGGGAGATGTATGATAATTTTTCAAGGAGGTCCTCCGAATGGAGAACCTTCTTTAAGAATTATTCCGACAGGATAATCTTCGGGACCGACAACACTCCTCCGACCAAGGGCAATTCCCAGGAGCATCTTGAACACTGTCTGGCGTCGGTTTCAAAGATCAGGAATTTTCTGGAGACCGGCGATGAAATGTTTTCCGGCAGAGGGCTGGAGTTGGACAAGACATCACTGGAAAAGATCTACAGTGGAAATTTCACCAGCAGGATCAGGAGAAAAGACTGCTGTAACAGCAAGCTGAAATCGGCCTTAAGCTGCATGTAATCTTGATTACATGCAAATGTATGTGATATAATTGCTTATATGAGGAGAAAAGATGAGATTTCCCTTTCGGCTCAAGAGCAAATTCACATTGATAGAATTGCTGGTCGTGATTGCGATCATCGCAATCCTTGCCGCCATGCTGCTGCCCGCCCTGCAGTCGGCAAGGCAGTACGCGCAGAAGACGGCCTGCATGAACAACCTCAAGAACTGCAGCGTGGGATTCTTCAACTATGCCATGGACAACGGAGACCACATAGCCGGTGACATGTCGGCCTCGTCATCATATTATTTCCGGCTCCTTTGCGAGCAGATATACGGGACATACCAGGGGAACGGCAAGGATCTCATCATGATCTGTCCGTCAAGGAATGTGAACTTGAAGCCCAGGGCCGGGACTTTCACATGGATCGACTACAGGGTGAACTCAAACTATGTGAACACGTCAAATGTCTGGTACAGGCTTTCAAAGGTCATAAATCCGGACAAGACGGTCTATATGACCGAGTCCTCTGAAAATATGAACGGTGTGAGCGCCGCATCCGTAGACTGGACCCGCCACACGAAACCGGTTTCCGCGAACTTCCTGTTCTTCGATGGACATGTTGACTCTACAAACGAGCCCAACTCCTTGAAATGGTCCAGATACTGAATCAACTTGCGTGCCGTCGCTGGAATTTATCATTTCATCATATTTATTACCCGGAAACGCCCCCAACCCCGCTTTTATTATGAGGTGCCAGATGAAGAAACTGATCAAAACGCCTGCAGCAATATCCAGAAGGAACTTCATAAAGGGAGGCATCGCCGCCGGAGTGATCCTCTCACTCGATCCGCTGAAAGTCTTCGCACAGGAAGGCTCTGCACCTGTCGACATATGGGTCATCACCTCCACCGACAAGGCCAGGATGATGCAGAAATGCATGGAGATAATCAAGGACAACGGCGGGTTCGGGAACGCGAAGAAGGTGGTTCTGAAAGTCAATGCCGGCTGGGACAGGACGCCGGACGTTGGGGCGAACACACATCCTGAGCTTGTAGACGGATTCCTCAAGGGCTGCGCCGGATTGGGGATAAAGGATGTCGTCCTTCCGGAGTTCACATGCCATCCCGCCAACAAGACTTTCGTATCAAGCGGTATTCTCGCGGTCGCGGAAAAGAACAAGGCCGACATGATAGATCTGGGCAAGGACAAGAAATCCTTTGAGAAGGTGACAATACAGAAGGCTGGTTCGCTCAAGGAGCTTGAAGTCTCTAAATTCTTCATGGATCCCTCATATGCCGTCGTAAACATGCCTGTTGCAAAGCACCATAGCGCCGCAGGACTTACCATCGCCATGAAGAACTGGATGGGCGCCGTCAAGGACAGAGGTTTCTGGCACAAGAACGATCTCCACCAGTGCATCGCCGACATATCAATGCTCATAAAGCCGCGTTGGACGATCGTCGATGCCACCAGGACGATGATGGACAGCGGTCCGCAGGGTCCTGGCAAGGAACTCAAGACCCCAAACATGATCATCATTTCAAAGGACCAGGTAGCAGCCGACGCATATGCCGCAAAGACACTCTTCCCGGAAAACATGGCATCAAAGGCGAAATACATCAGGCTGGCAGGCGAAATGGGCGCGGGAGTCGCGGACGTCGCCAAGATGAAGATAACGAAGATTGAGGCGTGACAAGAGAATGGATGAATGCGGGTGATTTTCCTGAGTAATATTTTGTTTCATTGCATTCGTTGGAGTACAAGCTTCAGCTTGCGTAATTTCCAATTTAAAGAACAAACTAAAGCATGAACTCCAACGAGATGTAATAATATCGTTCCGTAAACCAGTGGTAATATCATAATGCTCACAAAAAAATCATCCCGCTGGATTGTAAAGATCTTCCTCCTGCTGCTGTCGGCCGCGCTGCTGATGGCAGGACCGCTTCCCGACTGGATACTGCGGCTGGCGCATCCGGGCAAGGGATTTCTCAAGGAAGTCATCATATTCCCTGCCTGGATGGCAAAATGGGTGCCGGGAGTAAGTCCGCTCTCCTTCCTATCATCGCTTGAGGCGCACAAGGGCGACAGGCTTGTCTTCCTCTGGCTCTTTCCGGCACTGCTTCTGATTCTCATATTCGTACACAGGGGGCGCTTCTTCTGCAGATGGATATGCCCGCTCGGCACGATATACGAGGCCACCTGCCTGAAGAACATGAAGAAGCATATTCTTAAGACCAGGATCTCAGGATATCTTTTCTGGGGCCTGATATTCTCGTCTCTTGTCGGGTTTCCGATATTTCTCTTCTCCGATCCGCTCTCGACCTTTTCCAGGGTGAACTTCCTGCTTCAGGGGACTATTACATTCGCATCCGTCATCCCCGGGCTCATATTGCCGCTGTTCATCATACTTGGAATGTTCCAGCCGATGATCTGGTGCGCGAAGATCTGTCCGCTAGGACACATGGTCGACTTATTCACCAGGGCGGATGTGGGATATACGGAGAAGTTCAAACGTGAAAGAAGGGAGATATTGACCGGAATAGTTTTGACGGTTCCAGCATTGCTCCTGCGCAGAAATCCATTTGCCAGCAGGACTAAGTTCCCAGTCCTTCCGCCCGGCGCCGGAGACAAGGAGACTTTTTCCGCGCTCTGCTCGAGATGCTATACCTGCGTGAACGTCTGCCCGACGAACATACTCGCCGTGGATTTGCCGAAGGACGCCGACATGGGCCGCTGGTTCGAACCGGAGATGAACGCATACCGCGGGACATGCCAGGAGTCCTGCAGCAACTGTACGCAGGTCTGTCCGACAGGCGCGATCAGGAAGCTCTCATTCGAGGACAAGCACAGGACGCAGATCGGGATCGCCCAGGTCCACAAGGAAATATGCATTGGATGGCAGGACAAGGACCATTGCGTGGTCTGTGCTGAATTCTGTCCCTACGTCGCGATCGGCATAAGCACGAGCGCAAAAGGGATTCCAAGACCTGTGGTGAAACCTGAGGTGTGCCGTGGATGCGGCATCTGCCAGAACAACTGCCCGGTCAGGGAGCCCGGCGCCGCCATCGTCGTCGCAGGTGTAGACAAACAGAGACTTCTGAGCTCAGCTAAAACCTAAATCCCTGCGTTTTAAAATAATTCAAAATAACTTGGAAAGAGACTTGACATGTTGTTTATTAAAGTATACTTTACTGTAACTTAAGATAATATCAATTGCAAGGTATATATTATGAAAACTGATACAAGAACAAGCCTGTGGGCCTCGATAAAGGATGAGCTCGCCGCCCAGATAAGCAAGGGGAAGCTCAGGCCCGGAGATCCGTTCCTTTCGGCGGACGACCTCTCCTCTAGATACAAGGTGAGCAACATCACCAGCCGCCGCGTCCTCGACGAACTTGCTGAAATGAACCTGATCCGTCGCGTCAAGGGCAAAGGCTCGTTCATCAAGGAACCGCCGGCCTGCAACGAGATCTTCCTGGTGATCGAATCAGACCACGGCCTCAGCAGCATACTCCAGACGCATATATATAATGAGATCAACAAAGGCATATTGCAGGCCGCTACCGATGCCGGCATAAGGATCACGACAGTCTCCCCTGACTATGTCGTCCTCGCCGCCGAATCCGCCAGGAAGCTGAATGTGATAACCATACAGGGGATATTCAAGAACAAGGCGGCTTCCGACTATATCTCGGGCGGAAACGTCAACTGCGTCTGCTGCCACGCCATGTCGGCACGTCCTGGAATTCTCTCCATCATTGAGCCCCTGAAAGAGGGCGCTGAAATGGCGGTTGAACATCTCATATCCAAAGGGCACAGGCGTATCGCATTCATGATGCCGGACTACTCCTACAAATGGTTCAAGGGCCGTTTCGAAGGATACCAGGAAACGTTAATGAAGCACGACCTGCCGTTCAGCTTTGACATGGTCAGGGAATGCCGCGAGGAAAAAGATTCCGTAGCCGCGAAACTGGGTGAGCTCCTATCCCTGCCGAATCCGCCGACGGCAATATTTGCGGCGACCGACATCATCGCCCTCCACGTCCTCAAGTCATGCCAGGAGAGGAAAATTCGGGTTCCGGGGAAGATGGCGGTCTGCGGATTCGACAACCGTCCGGAATGCTCCATATCCACCCCTCCCCTGACCAGCATCGACACGCAATGGATGGAACAGGGGCGCGCGGCGGTCGCAAACCTCCTGAAGATGGCCTCTTCAGGAACAAGCGCAAAGGAAAGGAATATTTCGATACAGCCCAGACTTGTCGAACGTGAAAGCACCTGAGTAATACCAATCAACAACAAGGAATATCCTATGGAAAAGCCAGGAAGATTCCCAAAACGGCCCGAGTCATGCATGGCATTCACCTTGATCGAGCTTCTGGTAGTGATCGCGATAATCGCAATACTCGCCGCAATGCTCCTCCCCGCGCTGAGGAACGCCAAGGAAGTGGCGAAGAAGGCCGTCTGCATGTCGAACTTCAAGCAGTACGGCGTTGCCATCGTCCAATATGTCGACGACTGGAACGGGTGGATGCCAGTAGGCGGTTCTCCCGGCGATGATGGCGCAGTCCCCACCCAATGGCGCATGGAAAGCAGCCCATATCTCGGGATCAGCGATATCAAGAACGTCTTCGATGCAAGACTGGGACAGGGGATTTTCTGCTGCCCTTCATGGAAGGCTCCGGAAGCTCTCGCGTCATACAGGAACTGCTACGGCGGACTTGGCTGGAACTACGCATATTTCGGATACAGCGACAATCCGGTGAAGGCGGGGACGCGCCTGCGCTGCAAGCTTGCACATATCACGAGTCCGAGTATCTCCATCATATGCGGCGAGGCGACCGACTGGCAGGGTTTTGGCGCCTGGGACTATGCATACCTGCACGCCCCCTCGATGGCGGGAATCAACTATCCCAACCCCATCATCGGCAACAGGCACAGCGGCTCCATCGTCCTCACCTGGGGCGACATGCATGTCGACTCGAAGCGCCAGATGGAGCTCATCCAGGGCGAGAACGGCGACCGCGACTATTATTTCAGAAAATCAAGATAGGAATAATTCACATGAAGATCTCCAGCTTTGCCGCAGCCGTCTCCGCCCTGGCCCTGCTTCAGTCATTCGCCTTCTCCGAAGAAGCACCGGCGGTGAAGATGTCAAGGCCGAACGATTCGACAATATCCTTTGAAGGCGGCACCTACAGGGCTCTTGCCGCGATATCCAACGCATCTGTCGACTTCGAACTGCGGACTTCGCGCGGATTCATCCCTGCAATCTCGGGATGCCGTCTCATCACGTGGGGCGACAACTGGAAAAGGCTTTTCGACAATAACTCCCCCGACACGAAATGCGAATCATCCGTCAAGGACGGAAAACCCGTGCTCATCATCAGAGGCAAGTCTGAATTCTTCGAAAGCGTCTCGGAATATTCCTTCAGTCCGGAAACCATCGAAGTCACCTGCACGCTGAAATGCACAAAGGATCTGGACAAGCTGCGCAGGGTCAGTCTCGAGATAGATCCTGTATGGAAGGGTGTGGCGGGCGCCGGACTCTCCACGGAATCCAATGATGGGAGGAAAACGAGTCAGAAGCTGCCTTCCGTGGAAACGGCGAACGGCAAATATGAAATCCTGTTCGGCGGCAATGTGTCCAAGGTGGTGGTCGACGGGCTCTACGGCTGCAATGGGGCTGGTTTCGAAATCGCCGGGGATCAGATCGCAGGGCTGGAACAGACAGGTTCGCAGTTCCGCTGGCAGCTTGGGATACCCGAGAGCACGCCTGACGTCAAGGTGGAGAAAGGACGTATCTTCACGCTCAAGCTCGCATTCTCGTTCAAATTCTCCAGCCAGACCGTGCTGGGGACGGGAACAGCGAACATAAGTATCGACGCCGCATCTTCCGGAAAAACCGTATCGCCATACATTTTCGGCGCGCAGATGGCGCATGTCGGCCATGGTGTGAAGAACAAGGGGATGCGCGGCGAGTTCGACTACAATCCGAAATATGACGAGCAGGCGCGCCAGCTGCTGAAGGACAGCGGCATTACCTTCGTCAGGATCTATCTTCACAGCCTGTATGATTCATATGTGGACAAGGACCCGATATGTCCGGAGGACGGCGCTGCATGTGACTATACCCGCGGCGACTCATATATGGAAGCCATGAACGAGCTTGGCATCGAAGTCATCCCGTGCGTCGGGCTCTACTGCCCTCCCTGGCTCTCGAGCCAGAGGCCCAGCGACAAATACAGCGGGATGTGGATGATACACAGGGCTCCGCCGAAGGACAACCGGAAATGGGCTGCGATCATCGCAGGGCTCGTGAAGCATTTCAACGTGGAAAAGAAGTTCAATGTGAAGATGTGGCAGGTCGGCAACGAGCCGAACGACTCCGTCCGCTACTGGATCAAGGGCACGCTTCCTGAGTTCGTCGAATACTTCAAGACCGCATCGAAGGCTATGAAGGAGGCCGATCCCTCCATAAAGATATCCGGACCGGATCTTTCGAACCTGTATGCGAAGGCGTGGCCCGAGGAAAAACTCTCCTGGAAGGACGAATTCGTGAAGGAGGCGCAGGATTATTTCGACGACTTCTCGTTCAACAGTTATGGTTCGCTGGGATATGGGAAGCTCATAAAGGATGCGAGGGAGACCCTGGACCAATATTCAAAGACGAAAAAATCGATCTGGCTGGCGGAATACAATATCGCGGCCTCCGAGGACACCCTCGGGCTCTACGACTTCAGGGGCGCCGTATTCGTGGCCCGCAGCATGAACAGCTTCATCGCCAACGGGCTTGAGAGGGCCTCCTTCTACGGGTTCTGGTCATCGTCGATCGGACTACTGGACAATGTCGATGGCAAACTTGTCCCGCGTCCGATGTACAACGCCTTCAGGCTCTATGCCTCCCTCGCCAACATAAAGAACGGGACAATGCTGCAGAACTCATGCGACAGCAAGGATTTTGAAGTACTCGCATGCAGGCATGCGGACGGCAGAGGATATTCGGCGATATGCATCTCCGACGATTTTTTCCTGGACAAGGTCTCAGCCACATTGGATTTCAAAAATGCCGAAGGCAATTATACGGTGAAAAGATACGTGCTTCTTCCGGAAAAGCAGATCGAGGAATATCCGGAAACCGAATGCTCTCTGGAGAAGCCTTTCCAGTCGGAAGTCCCAGGACGCTCAATAACATTGCTGGTTTTCAGGAGAAAATGAAAAAACGGAAGACATTCACGCTGATCGAGCTGCTCGCTTGCCAAGGCGTAGCCCGCAGGGCGAAGCGCTCAACAGCGTTTACGCTGA
>CAZDNQ010000051.1:0-15235 GCA_964506605.1 uncultured Victivallis sp.
AAAATCGCCCGAGGACAATGCGATGTGGTCGATCTGGAAGATCATCTCCTCTCGTGCAACTCCCTTATCCTTGGCTTGTCGATCTTGCCGTTCACATTCTTGGGCAGCGGATCGAGGAGGATGAATTCATCTATTGCATAGTCCCTGCCGAGGTTTGCGATTACCGCATTGTTGAGTTCCTTTGTCCTGTTCTCTCCGCCTGCACCTTCGGCCGGGGAGAAGAAGCATACCACCTTCTCACCCAGCACTACGTCCTTGATCCCCATTACTACGAATTCATGGAATATCTTGAACCCGCTTATGAAATCCTCGATCCTCTTCGGGCTTATGTTCATCCCGCCTTTGATAATCAAATCCTTCTTCCTCCCCCTTATGAAGAGCATCCGGTCGCCATCAATCTCCCCGAAGTCCCCGGACCTGAACCGTCCGCCGTCCATGAATTCCCGGGTGCTGATATTTGAATAGCCGAGGAAGTTCCACGGCGTGCCGATCATTATCTCGGTGTCCGGTTCGAAAGCCAGGTCTACGCCGTGCAGGACTACGCCGGCGCTCCCCTTCTTTTCCGGGTAGGAGGGACAGTTCGTTGATATGAACAGGGTCTCCGAAAGACCGTAGCTCTCATAGGCTGTGATCTTGTATTTGTTTTCAAAGCTGAGCTTCACCTGGTGGTCCAGCGGAGCGGTTCCGACACAGGCGGTGATGGCTGCCCCGGCGGCGTATTCGATTCCACGGGGATCACGGTCGAGCCTGACAAGCAGAGAGAGGATGGTCGGATTGAACCAGAATGTGTTTGCCGAATATCTTATTGGTGCTTCCCAGAAGCGCATGGCGTTCGCGATTCCGAACCTCTCCCCGAGCACTATCCTGCTTCCGGACATGAAAGGCATAATCATGAGGTTGAGTATTCCCGCCATATAGGTCATTGGTAGGTTATGATAGAATATGTTGCGCGGACCGAACTTGAAAAGCCCGCTGAAAGCAGCCCCGCTCCTTGCAAGGTTGTTGAATGAATGCATCACGCCCTTGGGAACTCCTGTAGAGCCTGATGTGAAGGTGGTAAGGTACAATGAGTCATAGTCGATACTGTCGAATATCCTGAGATCCTCACGGGATGCCGCCGCCTGGCCGGAAATGGCGTCGCGTATGGCTGAGACATCAAGCTTCCTGTCAAATCCGCTGAAATTCTTCTGGTTGCATATCACAATCTTGTGGTTCGTCTGGGAGAGTATCTCCTCTATCTCGCGGATCCCTTTGGCGGGATCGACCGGTATTGCATTGACGCCCATGGCAAGGCATGTGAAATAAAGGATGCTGAGCTCGAATGAGTTTTCAAGGAGGAGGCATAGCCTGTCTCCCTTTGCCACCCCTTCCTTTTCAAGGGCGGCCTTGGCGAGGATGATTTTCCCGAAGAAGTCCTTGTAGCTGTAATGCCTGTCGTCAGAGGCGACAACCATGAACTCACGGTCCCAGCCATCATGGAAGACAGCCTTTATGAGGGACGCGGTGCCTGGATTGTCTTTCATGGATGAGGTCATAATTCCGTCCTATTGCCCCTGTTCATTTACATAATATCTTTCAAGATGGTATTTGCTGAGGAATACAGCCCTGCTGCTTCTCTTGAGCCTGGATGCGATCTTCTCGACCAGGGCCGGATCGGCGTCGATCTGATCGGCCTTGCACAGTTCGATGATAAGCGCCCTGGGATCCACACAGTATTTGTTGGAATATTTCCTTATGACTGGTATATAGCTTGAATGGAAAAGAGCGAATCCCGACACGAGATCGATTGGGTTCAGTCCGGTCTGGGAGAGGAGGGGGGAGATGATGTCGAAGCCGACATCAAGAAGCCTGAACATGTCAAGATTGTGCCTGTATCCGGCCCTTTCCATGACAAGCACCATCTGTTCGGTTGGCGCATTGCCGCCGCCTCTTCCAAGACCCTGCAGGGAGGTGTCGATGAAATGGATCCCGTGCTCTGCCGCCAGCAGCGAGTTCGCAACCGCGAGCCCGAGGTTGTTGTGTCCATGGTAGCCCAGTCCGACCTGGACCTTGTCCTGTACGGCATTGATGTAGCTTGAAAGTTCCGACGGGAGCATCCCGCCTGCCGAGTCGACTATGTAGATGTAGTCAGCGCCGTATTTCTTTGACATCAACGCCTTGCATGCGAGCTGGCGTGGCGGCAGGGCGTAGGATTTCATATAGTTTGCACATACCATCATGCCGTGCTTCTTTGCCCTTTCAATGAAAGGGGCGCTCTTCTCTATCTCGTTCACATTCGACCCTATCCTTATGAAATCCATACCGTAGGAATGTGCCAGATCTATGTCAGAGACCTCCGCAAATCCGGGTATGCAGAACATGCCGAACTTTGATTTTTTCACTCCTTCGGCCGCTGCCTCAAGATATTCCTCGTCAGTTGCCGCTGCGGACAGGCTTCCTCCCTTCCTGTATGCGCCAAGCCCGAGCCCGTGACCTACTTCGATATGCCTTATTCCGGCGGCCTCAAGTTCCCTGCATACAAGAGTCGTATCTCCTGCGGAAAACTGGAAGTTGTTCACATAGCTGCCGTCCCGCAGGGTGCAGTCGAGTACTTGGACGTCATTTTTCGATTTGGAGGATTTTGTTTTCATGGTGTTTTCAGGCCTCTTCTTGTTTCAGGGCCCGCCTTTCCTTCTGATAAGACCTTTCTCCTCGAGCATTTTCGCTGCCCCGATTATCCTGGCGACCGGCTGGTTCATTTTCACGGCAATATCTGCAAGGGAGTGATTCCCGTCGGAGAAATTAAGGACATATAGAAGCTCAGTCGTACCGGCCTGTCCATACTTCTGCGAACCCAGGGTGCTGTAGAGGCCATACTTTGAAAGGAAAGGCTCGCAGAATGGTTTTCGGTTGACGTAGAAGCCGTTTCCTTCAATCGCATCGATTATCGAGGCATACATATCGAAGGTTTCGCCCAAAGCCCTGGGATTGACAAAATCAAGATTGTCCAATGATGTGTGATACTCCGGAAATTTCCCGTACAGGGATCTGATCAGCGATCCGAAAGGAAGGTTGAAGCCCGGTGAAGAATACTGCCTCTCATCGCTTCCTGTCGGGAAGAAGTCCAGTATCTCATATGGGTGTCCGCTGAATTTCAGGACGTTTTCAGCCAACTTGTCGAGCTCATGCCCGCACCTTGTCCTCTTATATGTGAATGTGCCGCTGTTGCCAAGGCAGGTTAGAACCATCCCGCAGCAGGTGTTCTTCATCATCCTGGCGCGGTTCCTGCTGAGATACGCGATTGCTCCGATCGTCTCGGGGATGAAAAGGAACCTATAGCTGTACCGCGTTCCTCCGAGGCCCATGACATGCTCGCAGAGCTTTGCATTCAAGGCGACGCCTGAAATGGAGTCATTTGCCATCGAAGGATGGCAGATGTAGGAGGAGAGCACTATTTCCTTTCTGCTCCTGCCCGGTACAAAGGCTTCCGCATAGGTCAGGGAGCCTTTCTTCTTGAAGCTTGAATCTATGCATACATGGTATTTGCCCTTCTTCAGACGATCGTAGGAGCGCTTTGAAAGGCAGAATCCCCATCTGGGCTGGTAGTAGCTGGTAAGGTAGGGAATGGCATCAGGATTCTTCTCGTCGAAATAGAGATGCTGCTTCAGCTCATCAAGAGTGAAATCGCCCTTGACCGGCACGCTGTATCCCATCACATGGAGATTGTTTCTCCTGAAATCAACTATCTTGTTTCCGCCAGGACCTTCGATAAACGCATCGCGTATGTTCCATTCCTGTGGCACAACCCAGTCAAAGCATCTTGTTCCGGATGGCACCTCGGTGATCTTCAGCGGAATTGTCTCGGAAATAATTCCCAGGCTCTGCCGCACCCCATCCCCGGTTATGCTCCTGCAGATAGGGAACAGCGCGGATACAAGATCGTAAATCTCCCTGCCATGGTTTTTCATTTGTGAGATCTCTTCCTTTCGAGCATTGATAGCTTCAGAGGAGTTCCCCTGCTTATGTGTGTATTGGAAATCCCGCCCAGGACTCGTTCGTAGAATTTTGGAGCCAGCCCATGTCCAGGCCTGATGGATCTGATATTTTCCCTGGTGAGCTTTTCGCCTTTCTTGATGTCCTTGACGACGAACAGGGAACGCCTGAAAATCCTCGTCGCCTTTTCCTTGCCGGAGAAAGTGTAGCTTACTTTTCCGAGCGCGGATTCCGCAGCCCTGATCTCCTTGACCAGCTCCTTAAGCTCCGAAGGCTCAAGTGAGAAGGAACTGTCGGGACCGGGTTCCTTCCTGGAAAGGGTCACATGCTTCTCAATGATGTTTGCACCGAGCGAGACCGCCGCTACCGATGCGGCGATTCCAAGGGTGTGGTCGGAAAGCCCGACGACAACGCCGAATTTCCTCTTCATGTCTGGAATGGTCCTGAGATTCATGTCATTCGGATCGGCCGGATACTCGCTTGTGCATTTCAGAAGGGCGATCTGGTTGTTTCCCTCCGTCCTGACAGCCTTCACGGCATCGCGGATTTCTGAGAGTGTGGCCATTCCTGTGGACATGATCACCGGCTTGCCGGCACGGGCTATCTTCCTGATCAGGGGAATATCGTTGAGCTCGAAAGACGCCACCTTGTATGCCGGTACATTCATCTTCCTGAGGAAATCCACCGACGTGGGATCGAACGGCGTCGAGAAGAGATCAATCTTCAGCCTGTCCGCTATCTTCTTCAGTTTCGGCTGCCATTCCCATGGAGTATAAGCCTCCCCATACAGCTTGTAGAGGTTCTTACCCTTCCAGATGGTGCCTTTGATCATGAAATATTCGTTGTCGCAGTCGATGGTGATGGTGTCCGGAGTGTAGGTCTGGAGCTTCACGGCGTCGGCCCCGGCGGCCTTTGCAGCCTCGATGATCTCGACGGCCTTCTCGAATTTCTGACCGTGGTTGGCGGATATTTCCGCGATGATGTAGGCGGGATGGCCGGAGCCGATCATGCGCCTGCTTATTTTCATGCAGCTGTTCACTCCGCAGGTTTCTCCATTATTAAATGCAGCGACTCCTTCTCAAGCGCGAACTTGTCGAGGTCTGTCTGCCTGAATCCGGCCTTCTGGAACGACTTCAAGGACCCTTTGTTCTCATTCTTTATGTAGGCGTGAACGGTCTTGACCCTGGTGCAGCTGAAAAGCGCGCTTGACGCCTCGAAAATCAATATGCTTCCATATCCTCTCCCCCTGAACTCAAGCGCCAGGCTGGTGGATATTGTAGCATCGGCGCCGTTCATCCTGAACCTCACCTGTCCTGCAGGTTTTCCTTCCGCTGTCTCCGCCACACAGAAGAAGCTGTTCCTGTCGGCGAGGGTCCTGTCGAACCATTCCCTGTGGTGCTCCCATGGAATCGGCTCCCTCGTGAATGAGACCTCCCGCACCGGCTTGGAATTGGAAAGCTCCCATATGAACTTGCAGTCATCCTTCGATGCCTTCCTCAGGAAAAGTCCGTCCATCGCATAGATTATCCTGTGCGCGCCCCTGCCATCCACCAGCAGCCGGCCCTTCTCGGACATCCTGCTGCGCGCATCGAAGTCGTCTGCCAGTGATTTCAGGGTTGAGATGAACTTCTTCTCCACAAGCTCGCCGTTGTGTCCGAGATTGATCGCGGCGCCGGACGCGTCGAGGCTCATCGCTATGGGCTTCTGGTTGTCCGCGCAGTATATGATGATGTTGGGAAGACCCATGAAGCATGTCTCCCAGCATGTGCTTCCGCCGCCTGTGATCACGATGTCAGCCCATGCCATCAGCTCAGGCATGTCGGTGACATTTTTAAGAATCTGGAGATCTGGAGATTTGGAGACTTCCTTCTCGAGGGATTTCAGATGGGGGTTGGCGCCTCCGGCCACTATCTTGACCTCCAGGCCCAGCTTTGAAGCTTTGACTCCCCTGATTATCTTGAGGGTGGTGTTGTCAGGATCGCTTCCACCGAGCGTGACCAGGAGCTTTGATGCCTTCTCAGGGATCTGCCTCCTCCAATTGAAATATGGCGAAAATTCATTCCGCAGAAGGGCATATTGCGTTCCGAGAAGCATCCTGGTGAAGGGAGCGGACTCAGGATAGAAATGCGTGCCTGCATACAGGTTCTGGTTGAGGATTATATCCGATGAATATCTTGGGCAGTGTCCGTAGTCATCGACGAACAGAACCCGCAGCCCGGCCTTCTTGAGGACGTCCTGGTACTTGTCGGAGAAGATGTATCCGTCGACAACCACCCATGTCGCCTTCTTCTTTGCCGCGAACTTCGCAGTTTCCTCGGCGTCCTTCAGGCTTCCGGGCTTGGACCTTGTCTTCTGGACTGACATTCCACCTGCTTTTATCTTCTTGGACAGCGCTTCCGGGGATTCCGCCATCGCGAAAACGACATCCTTGCCGGAGCTCATGAGAGCCTGGGCCAGCGCAAGGCAGCGCATGACATGCCCCGTGCCGGTCCTCACCGATGCGTCGGCGCGGATCACAACAGCCGGTTGCTTTGAAATGCGTGTCTTTGTCTTTTTATTTTTCATTGTGGAAAAGAGACTTGTACATGAGTTCGGCCCGCTCCCAGTCTTCCGGAGTGTCGATGTCCTGGACGAGTTTGCGCGGCAGCACCACTGGCACGGCATCAGACGAGATGAGCTTCCGTTCCTTTTCATATTTCCTGGCGTCGGCCCAGTAGAACTGACCGGCGTCATGATATGCCTCCGGGAGATCCTGCGAGCGGGTCGTACGGTGCTCCGGCCAGAACATCTTGAGCCTGCCATCGCCTTCAATTTTCAAAGCCCTGAAAATCGGGTAGGGGAAGGACGTGACGGAAAAAGCGGAGGTCGCCTTCTCCTTTACAAGTGTTTCAAATCCTTTCCTCAGATATTCAGATCTTACAAAGGGGGCCGTTGAATATATGCAGCATATATAGTCCGCCTGTCCCCAGTTCGCATTGATCCATCCGAGGGAGTGGAGGACCACGGCGTCGGTGGTCGCGTGGTCGTCGGAAAGTTCCGGCGGGCGCATGAACGGGACTTCTGCGCCGAACTTCTCTGCGATGTCGGCAATTTCCCGGGAGTCGGTCGACACGAGGATCCTGTCAAATACCCCGGAAGCCTTCGCGGACTCGATGGAATACGCGATCATCGGCTTTCCCAGGAAAGGTTTGATGTTCTTCCCGGGGATCCGCTTGCTGCCCCCTCGGGCTGGAATCACGGCGATCCTTGAGATTTGACTGCGGCAGTCCATTATTTCTCCATGAGGAACCAGGTCAGATCATCCTGCGGGAAGTTGGGATCTCCCCTGTATGCGAATCCGTAGTCCACAAGGCTCAAATCAGGATGTTTTTTCATGATCTCTCCGGCGAAGTCACGTTTGAAAAGGCGGCCTGAATGTCCGCGATACGGGATCTCGACAGGCGAGGGGTTGTAATATTCGCAGACCAGGATGTAACGGCCGCTGGCCTTATACATTAAACTATATACTTCCGGTAGGACATCAGGATTCAGATGTATAAGGACTCCCTTGGTGAAGACAATGTCCCACTTCCTTCTCGAAGGCTTGAAATCCAGTATCGAAGAGTGGAACGGCTCGATATAGTCGTGCTTGCGCAGTTCTGAGACGGCCTCTTTATTAATTTCCACTGCGGAAAGAGATGTTTCAGGAAGAAGGCTCCTGATCGCATGCAGGTTCAATCCAATGTTTGCCCCGAGTTCAAGTACAGATGAGACGGATTTCGTCCTTCCTAGAATTTTTGAGAATAGCGCGACGTTGGTTGCAATCCATTTTTCACCCTTGTTCCTGTCGATGTATTCTATGCCAAAGCTGCCGGCCCAGAACTTTTCCTGTTCGGTCTTGAAGTTCATAAGTCAAATCCCTGCCTGTTTGATAGTTGCAATTATATATGTGAGATCCTTGTCTGTTAATCCGGGGAACATAGGTATCGAGATAATCCTGTTATATGCAGCTTCGGCTACAGGGCACAGGCCTTCATGCGTATTCAGATTCTTCTTGTAGTAGGGGTGCAGATGCACTGGTATGTAATGCACGTTGGCTCCGATCCCTGCGTTCCTGAGCTTTGTGTATGCCTGGTCTCTGCCTTCGATCCTGACCACATAAAGATGGTATGCGTGGGATATGTTCGGTGATTTGGCGACTGGAATGATTGATTGATTGTTTTTGAATGAGGAATCATAAATCTCTGCTATTTCCTGGCGGCGGCTTATCCAGCCGGGCAGTTTTTTCAGCTGGCTGATCCCGAGGGCGCACTGGAAATCAGTGATCCTGTAGTTGTAGCCGAGTTCTACCATCTCATAGAACCAGGAACCCTTCTCCTCGCGCTGGCGGTAGTCGGTGGTTATCCCATGGCCGCGGAACGCCCTCATCCTGGCGGCGAAATCGGAATTGTCGGTGGCGATCATCCCTCCTTCGCCGGTGGTCACGTGCTTCACCGGATGGAAGCTGAACACCGTCATGTCCGCAAGCGTCCCGACTTTCCTGTTCCTGTATCCGCCGCCAAGGGAATGGCATGCATCCGATATGAGGAGGAGTCCGTTCTTCGTGCAGATATTCCTGAGGGCGTCGTAGTCGCAGGGCTGGCCGGCGTAGTCTACGGCGACGACCGCCTTGGTCCGTTTCGTTATCTTCTTTGCGACTTCCGCAGGATCGATGAGGAGGGAGTCCGGCAGGACATCCGCGAACACCGGGGTGCCGCCGCAGTAGAGTATCGCGTTCGAAGAGGCGGCGAAAGTCATCGGTGTGACTATCACTTCGTCGCCCGGCCTTATTCCGGCTGCGAACATCGCGCAATGCAGCGCCGCTGTCCCGCTTGAGACCGCAACTGCGAACTTCGCGCCGGTGAAATCACATATCGCCTTTTCGAACTCGGCGATCTTGGGTCCTGTCGTGATGAAGTCCGACTGCAATACCTCGGCGACCGCCCGGATGTCGTCGGCGTCTATGGACTGCCTTCCATAGGGTATGAATGCGGTTTTGATGGTGTTTCCCCCTTTCACTCGAATTCAGATAGCTTGCTGGCGATAACGCCGTTCTGGATCTTCAGGCATGGAATCCCTCCTATGATAGGATAGGCAATCATCGAATCGTCGCTGTACATTGAAGCTCCAGTCTTTCTCAACGGAGTTCCATATTTAGGACAGCAGAAGGGATTGCCGGCAAAAGGTTTCCGCGCCGAACGCGGATTTTTCTCTATAATAGTCACTTCAGTCAGGTTGTCCTGGGTCACCTTGACCGGAAGGAGCTCATTGCTTACTATATTGTATTTCAGCTTCCTGCAGGTCTGTACAATCCCCCTGCAGTATGAATGGAAATCAAAACGCTTCCTTATTTTGGGAGGTGCAGATTCATATGCGGGCTCGATCAGGATGAGGTATTTCCCGGCGACTCGGTACAGCTCCTCTATGATCTTCATCTCATTGCCCCTGTTGGGCTCAATTGAATGCGCCGTGTAGACGACGTCCATGGAGTTGCTTGCAAGAGGTATGTTCATAAGGCTCGCGGAGAAAAGTGAGCAGTTCTCCATCCTCTTTCTTCCAAGATATTTGCGGGCGTAAGCCGTCCTGGACCATGAAAGATCGAAGCCGTAATAGTCCCTTTTCCCGGGACCAATTGAGCTTATGACTCCTGAGAGCGTGGTCGCCTCGCCAACACCCGCTTCCAGTACGGTGGACGATCTGCCAAGGGAAGATATGAGCTCGCCGACATATCTGCTGAATCTCTCCTTTTCCTTCCTGTACAAGGGATTCTTCATCGCCTTCGTATATGAGCCGGCCTGCAGGTCATATGAAAGTTCTATTACGAACTCGTTGGATTTTTCAAGGGAAAGCCTGGTCTTGAGGAAGTTGGAAATATTCTCGCCTTTCCTGTATGCCTCCTTGAGCTGCAGGGGAAGTATCATGTCTCGTCTGTTTCTCATCTGGTCTCCTTATCCGTGAATGTTGAATTCGTCTACAAGCTTCCTGATGTCCTCGACGCTGAGCCAGTCCTTGTTCGTATCGCTCTTGTAGGAGAAGCCGTCGGGGCATGCCTTGCCGCCCTTTTCGAGGAGGCGGTCCTTCTTGTCCCACCACACGAAGTCCGGCTGGATGACGTAGTAGTTCTTGAATTCGATGGTGTGCCTGGCATCGTCCTCAGGGATCATCAGCTCATGCAGCTTCTCTCCTGGGCGGATGCCGATCTCTTTTATCTTCGCCTCGGGGGCGACAGCCTTTGCCACATCCACTATGTTGTAGCTCGGGATCTTGGGGACGAATACTTCGCCGCCGTGCATCCTCTCAAGATTGTCAAGGACGAAATCCACACCATCCTGGAGGGTGATCGAGAAGCGGGTCATCCTCTTGTCGGTCACGGGAAGGACTCCCTCCTTCTTCATCTTCTGGAAGAAAGGTATCACGGAACCGCGGCTTCCGACGACATTCCCATACCTGACAACTGAGAATTTCGTGCCGAGATCGCCGCTCATCGCGTTGCCTGCGACAAACAGCTTGTCGGAGCAGAGTTTTGTCGCTCCGTAGAGGTTCACGGGGTTGGCGGCCTTGTCTGTGCTGAGGGCTATCACCTTCTTCACCCTCTGCTTCAGTGCGGCCATTATCACGTTCTGCGCTCCAAGCACGTTCGTCTTCACCGCCTCATAGGGATTGTATTCGCAGGCGGGGACCTGCTTCAACGCGGCGGCGTGGATCACGTAGTCGACTTCGCGGAAGGCGTCCTCGAGGCGTGCCTCCTCGCGCACATCGCCGATGAAATAGCGGATGCACGGATATTTGGTGTTTGGAAAAATTTGGGACATTTCAAACTGCTTCAGCTCGTCCCTGGAAAATACGATGAGCTTGCTGGGCTTGCAGCGCTCAAGTATGGTCTTGACTATCTTCTTGCCGAAGGAACCCGTTCCTCCGGTGATGAGGATGCTTTTTCCGTTGAACATGGTGATTATGCCTTTCAGTTATTGTTTTGCTTGAAGTGTAGGAGTTAGTTTTCAGTTTGCAGGTGTCAGGTGGGCACCTATAACCGCGCTTCGCCCCGTCAATTATGCGCCTGCATAACTGAATCGTGGCCAATATATGAACCAGCCCTCAAGGCGCCGGCATCATCCGCTTATCATCTTTATCAGGGGATTGTTCACCAGGCTGTCGACCCTCTGGTGGATCTTCCTGGCGCGGCCTATCTGCTGTTCCAGGAATTTCCTCTCGTCGTTCTCTACGGAATCCAGGAGGTGGGTTTCAGCCTCCTTCAGCATTTCATCTGTTGACTGGAGCTTGCTTCTAAGGAGGTCCAGCACGCCTTTCTGCAAGGTGGAGGCGAGATGGTCTGAGGTCCTGTAATATGTTTTGCGGTCACCTTTAATCCATACTTGCTTTAAGACGCCTATCTTGTCGAGCTGGCGGGTTGCAATGCTCACGGCCGCCTTGCTGAGGCTGAGCTTGGTTCCGATGTCGTCAAGTGAGGATGGGCCTTCGTGGAGATAGACGACAGCAAGCACCTGGCCGAGAATGCGTCCAAGACCAAGGTCCTGGCTGACCTTTCCGGCCGAGTCGATAAGGTGGCTCTTCGCCTTTTCCGTGCCTGTCTGGGGTAGTTTGTTCATAACTTTTACAGATTTGTAAAACTTAGAAAACTAACTTAAGGCGGGAACATGCAATTTCAAGCGGAAAATAAGGGATTTATGCTCTTTTTATTACTGCGCTGGACCATGACAATCCCACTCCGAATCCGCTCAACAGGATAAGCTTGTTGGTTTTGTCATGGATTTCCGTCTCAAGTATGATCGGAATCGAGGAGGATACGGTGTTGCCGAAGTTCTTAGCGTTGAAGATGACCTTCTCTGGCGGTAGCCCGATGCGCTTGGTAAGAGTGTCGACTATGAACTTGCTCCCCTGGTGGAAGACGAATTTGTCGATCTTGTCGAAAGAAGTGTTGTTCACCTTTACGGCCTGCTCTATGTCGTCGGGCAGGACTTTTGCGGTGAAATTGAACACTGCCCGTCCGTTCATATGCAGCTTGCTGCCCTGGCAGATTAGGTTCTTGAAGTCTTTTCCCATGGTGCCGAATGTGAACTTCCCGAAAGTATAGACCGGATGGTCGGAGATAAGTGTCACCGCCGCACCATCGCCGAAAAGCAGGGAGGTGTTCTTGTCGTCAGGATCGACTATCTTGGAGTAGGGGTCGCAGGTGAACAGGAGTCCTTTCTTCATACCGTTCGCGCTCATGAACGACTGCACTATGGAAAGCGCGTAGACATATCCGGAACAGCCGAGCGAGATGTCGAAGCATGCGCATTTCTGGGAGATTTCGAGGGCGCCATGGAGTATCGCCGAAGTGTGAGGAATGTTGTAATCGGGATTCTGGGTGACCACAACCAGGACTTCTATCTCGTCGGGAGATATGTCCTTCTTTATCCTGAGGTTCTGGTAGGCCTTGATGCAGAGGTCGGAAGTGTCCTCCTCCTTGCCCTTCATTGAGATCTCGGTGACACCGATCTTCTCTTCGATGAACTGGTCGGTTATTGCAAATTTTTCCTTGCGGGAATAGTTCGAAACCCTTCCATGGGGTATGTACGACCCGATTTCCTCGATGCCTAACATTCTAGCTCCGGTATTCATATTGGGAAAATCGTACTATACGCTTATTAAGTCCATTATTCCAAGTGTGATGTCATTTATTTTCCACTTGTATGCCCAAGGGCAATGCGTCAGCCATGTAAAAACTGGGGCTGCCAAGGCGGCGGCGATCTTATTCCCGCCAAGTCCGGCAAATTGCGTCCAAGCCCCATGGTTTTCGGGTCAGAGTGAGTTCCGGTATGTGGAGCTTAGAAATGATTCAAGAAGTTCCTCGAACCTGGCGCAGGACTTTGCGAATGAGAAGTCCTTGGACACCTCCAGGCTGGCTTCCCTCATCCTGCGGAAATCATCCTGGGGCATGGAGTAGAGGCGCTCGATCGCCTTGAAAGTCGCTTCAGCATCGCCCTCCGGGACGAAGATGCAGTGGCCGGTCCCGGCCGAGAAGCTCCTATAGCAGTTTATATCGCTCAATATAGGGACAAGGCCCGACGCCATCGCCTCCATCGCCGGAAGGCCAAAACCCTCGCGGTCCGTGGAGTTTGAAATATAGACGTCGGCGGATCTCATTGAACTGCAGAATTCATCCTGAGGCACCCCGATCCTTATGGGGTAATCGGGCTTCAGCGCAGATTCCGCGGTGGACGGGATCGGTGCGATCCTGCTGAAGTCAATGCACATTCCGGCCTCCTTCGCCTTCCTTACCGCCTCAAGCGTGGTCTGTATCCCCTTGTACGTCACATCATACGGCCCGATGTTGATGATCCGCATCGGAGATTCCTTGGAAAATGTCCTCGGCGGCCTGTCCTTCTCCGGGAAGAAAATATCCAGATCGATGCCGTTCCTGCAGAGAGGCGCAGGCCGTCCATATCGTTTCTCAAGTTCGTCCTGGAGATGCGATGAGATACTGATGAAATAAGTGGGGATCCGGTAGATCTCCTCCCATTCGCGCAGGGTCCTCCTCCACTGGATCTTCTTGCGGAACAGTATGATCTTGTGGAGCAGCCCGCTCCCCTGGTATCTGGGAGGAATGATGTTCTCGTTTATGCGCTTCTCCATGTCTATGTTGTCATAGCCCTGGCAGAAATGGACGACCTTCCCCCTACGGCTCTCCCATGCGAGCTTTACGTCCTTGGGGGTTGTCGCTACGATGAGATCGCATTCAGGTATGTTCGCGCTGTCGAACGCGGGCACAAGCTTCACAGGCAGATATCCCTTCAGCTCGCCATCCTCCTTCAACACTAGGGTGGTCACGTCGTGCTTCGCAGAGAGCAGATATCTGGCATAGTCGAAATGCAGCCTCCGTCCGCCGGAGAACTTCATGTGCTGGCTTAGAAAAACTATTTTCATAAGTATTGTTTCCTCAGGGGATTTAATAAATAGCATGACATGTGCAGTTTGCCAGTTACATGCCGGACTTGAGATAATCTTATACGGAACTTGGATGGAATGCCTTCTTGAATTTTCCGCGCCTTTCGCTATGGTACACGGCAAAAAAAACAACCTTTCAGGGGGCTTTTTATGCATATTCTTGGCATCCATGTCGGCCAGCACGACTCCGCATGCTGTCTTTTCAAGGACCAGGACCTCGTCTCCTTCTGCAAGGAGGAGAGGCTGACCCGTGAGAAGAACTGCGGCAGGAGCTTCAAGCTCCTCTCGATAGACGAAGTGCTTAGGATCGGCGGGATCACCAGGAGGGATGTCGACGTTGTCGCACTCTCACGCTACCATCTTCCCGCCTCATGCTACTACGAGAAGGACCGCTTCCTCGTAGAGAAGTTCAGGGAGATCAGGGGAAGGGAGAGCAACAGGAAACTCTTCAAGGAGATGTCCAGAAGACACGAATACGATGAAACAAAGATTATCAACCTCGACGCCATGAGGGAGTTCCTGAAGGTGCGCAAGGACACTGAAATCAGCTTCTCCAACCATCATTACGCCCACATCCTAGGCCTTCTCCGGTATACGACCTGGCCCGACGAGGCCCTCTTCGTCAGCTGCGACGGCGGCGGCGACTACGCCTACTACGTCGCGTACCATCTGAAGGACAACAAGCTGGAATGCCTCTGCGGCGCAGACATCCCCACGTTCGAGAAGCCCCAGAACGAGGGCGCGTCGATCGGGCTCGCATACGGCTCCGTCACCGAGCTGCTGGGATTCCGTCCGAACCGCCACGAAGGCAAGATCACCGGTCTCGCCGCCTTCGGCAAGCCTGTGGCCGGCGAACAGATCCGCGGCTTATTCAAGATCAATCCGGAGGACAGCACCATTGATTCCCAGTACAAGTCCCGCGAGGAGCTCCAGTCCGCCCTGAAAGTCATCAGCAGCAAGCTCTCACGCGAGGACATGGCATCATCAATCCAGTATGCGACCGAAAAGGTCGGCGTGGACTGGGTGAAGTCCCTGCTGGCAAGGAGACAGTCGAAATACATCGGCATGAGCGGCGGCGTATTCAGCAACGTCCTCCTCAACCAGCGCGTCAGCGAGATCCCGGGGATAAAGGAGACTTTTGTGTTTCCTCCTATGACCGACGACGGCCTGCCTGTGGGCAACTGCCTGGACTATCTCCTTAGGAAGGTCGGAGTAGCCGGACTTAAGAGGGAATGCATGAAGGATGTATATTTAGGATATCCGTATACGGGCGACGACCTTGTCTCTTCGGCCAGGA
>CAZDNQ010000052.1:0-15046 GCA_964506605.1 uncultured Victivallis sp.
TAGTTGTCGAGGTCGAGGCGCGCCGCATGTCCCCAGTAGGAATACGCCTTGTCATGCATGCCCAGTTCGGCCGCCATGATGGAGTGGACGCCCGGGGAGAGGGATGATTCGTGCGAACATCGCGGCTCATAGAAGGCGTAGTTCGCCTTTTTCACCTTGTCGGAGAATTCATGCGAGTAGAAATACTGGATCAGCATCGCGTCGGGCTGCTTGATCATGTCGGTCCTGAACAGCTTGTAGTACGACCAGTTGCGGTAGAGCGGGAACTCCTCGGGCCTGATGGAGGCGACATCGAGATGCGGCATGTCGAAATATGCATCGTGCTGCTCGTAGACGCCGGTCTTCCTGTCCTGCGGAATCCGCATACGCCTGGCCATCTTCAGCCAGTCCTTTGTCTCATCCTTCCCAAGCTTGAGCTTCCTTGTGATCGCATTGAATCTCGAAGGCTCGCGCTTTTTCATCTCATCAAGCACTGACACGGTATATTCAAACGCCTTCTTCACCATGAAGTTGGTGTAGCAGTTGTTGTTGACCATCATGTGGAACTCATCGGGCCCCATCACGCACCAGAATCCATATTCGCCGGTCTTCTGCGACCAACCGCCGCGGCTTGCGTAGTAACGGCAGATCTCGGCCAGCATCTCCACGCCATGCCCATATAGGAAATCCCTGTCGCCGGTGAGATGGGAATAATGCCAGATGCCGTAAGCCACGGCCACGGGAACATGTATCTCCAGATCTCCGTGCTGCCAGACCGAACACGCCTCGGTCCCGTCGATGGTCTCCATAGGATACCTTGCGCCCCTGCAGCCCTTTTCAATTGCGCGCCGCTTCGCCTGGGGCAGGGTGAGATAACGGTATTCCAGCAGGTTGCGGGCCGCCAGCGGATTGTTGAAGATGTAGAACGGCAGGCAGTATGTCTCCGTGTCCCACCAGGTATGCCCGTGGTATTCCTCGCCGGTCAGCCCTTTCGCCGACACATTCAGCGCAGGATCGACTCCATGGTATGTCTGGTGCAGCTGGAATATGCAGAAGCGCACACCTTGCTGGTTTTCGGGATCTCCTTCTATTTCGATGTCCTGCTCGTCCCATATCTTCTTCCAGTATCCGACATGTTCCGCGCGGAGGCTCTCATGGCTGGCGGCCGTCAGCTTCCCTGCCGCAGCCAGACTCCTGTTCCAGAAGATTTCATCCCTGAGCGGCTTCTTGTCCGTGAAATTCGCCACGGTGCGGAGAAGCGATGCCTGATGCCCCTTCTTCATGATGATTGAATATTTGCGGAAAACGATCGGGCCGTCAATTCCCTTAATGCATGTCGCCTTTGCGGAACAGGACGTCCTCATCGCGGAAAATACTTTCTGCCCGCTTTTCAACGTACGCGCCATGATCGCAGACAGGTCTCCGGCATGTCCGCTCTTCACCGTGTTCCAGAAAAGTTTCTTGCGGTTGTGCTGCTGGTTGGAGAAGTCCAGCCCGAGCTTCACTTCAATCTTTCCCGAGAAACCCAGGGACTCCAGGGAGATGCGCTGGACTCCGATATTCGGGCGCGTCATGCTTAGGAAGCGTTCGAAGGTGATCCTGATGTCGCCCTGCCTCGAATGCCAGATGAAGCTCCTCCTCAGTATTCCCTCACGGATGTCGAGAGAGCGGACAAATCCGCTGAAGCGCGACCTGCCCAGATCGAGCGTCTCCCCGCCGGCGCTTATCCTGGTGTAGAGCCAGTCAAGCGAGTTGAGCATGAAATGGAAACGCCTCGGGAAGCCGTTGTAGTTCACTGGATGGTTGATGGGCTCCTCCTCGAATATCCCGTTGAAGAAGCTGCCCACGAACCTGTCGAGGCTGCATCCCTCCTCGAAGTAACCGCGCACCCCCATGAACTCGTTCCCCAGCGAGAAGATCGATTCCGAAACTTCCGAGTGCCCGGGATGGAATCCCTTCTCCTCGATTATCCATGGATGCGTCTCAAGATATTTTTTCGCCACCTTGCTCATTGAAGTATTTCCTTCCTATATCATGCAGTTGTTCTTGCGGAGCCTGTCACGCAGCTTCGAGACATCGAGCCGCCTCGGTGTCTGCTCTTCCTCCAAGGCAAGCGCGGCCGCCGTCCCGGCAGCCTCGCCAAGCCCGACGCAGGTCGGCATTAGCCTGTACGAGCTCATGGCCTCGTGTGTCCCTGAGATGCAGCGTCCTGCGACAAGGATGTTCTCCAGCCCCCTGGGAAGCAGGGCCCTGTACGGCAGATCCTGCCAGTCTCCCGGCCGGACCTCCTTTGCATCCTCATACCAAGTTTTCTTCGGCCCTGGCTTCCTGCCGGCGTCCTTTGGAAGATGGATGTCGAGGAAGTTGGCGTTGCGGCATATCCCGTCCTCGAATTTCCGCCCGCCGGTCACGTCTTCGCCTGTGATGACATAGTCCCCGGTTATCCTCCTTGTCTCCCTCACTCCGAGCTGGAAGCCGCTGTCGATCAGATAGCAGCCCTCGCAGCCGGGAACATGTTTCTTGAAGAAGGAGACAAGCTCGCGTATCTGCCTGCGCCCGTTTATCAGGGCCCTGGTCAGATCCTCAGACTTCGTTCCGTCAATGTCGAACGTGTGCTGCTGGTTGACTATGAAGTTGCCGTTGAAGGATGGATCGCGCGACAGGCATCCCAGACCTTTGAGGCTGAAGCTTATCTCCCCGCTCCTCGAAGCTTTTTCTGCGGCGGCGGAGACATTCCTGGATAGTTCGGTGTCGGGCAGGAAGTCGAGATAGTCTGTCCGCACATTCCCGATCCTGAAGACGAGCGTGACTCCCTGGCACTTGCCGTCAGAGTCGCGTCCCTGCTTCCATTCCGCTCCAAGCTGGAATGCCACATCGCCGTCGCCAGTAGCATCGACAACCGTCTTCGCGGAGAAGTTCCTGAGCCCTTCCTTCAGGGCGACCGTGAGGACCGGAAGACCTTTTACATATGATGCCGCGACAACCTGCGCCTGAAAGATTATTTTAACGCCTGCGTCGAGGAGCATCTGCTCCATTGCGAACTTCGTGGTCTCGACATCCGTCTCAGTGAATCCGAACTTCGGGACATATGCCCCGCCGAGTTTCTCCAGCCTGGAAATCAGCTCGGCCGGAATCCCGCCAAGTATCCTCTGTCCTATCTTCAGTTTTCCTGTATATTCCCTTCCATCCCTGTCGCAGCGGAACCGCTCCCAGTCGCATTTGTTCCTCGCGGCGTTGTCGAGGGGGCCCCAGAACCCGAGAAGCCCCGATGCGGCAAGTCCGCCCACGCATGTGTTCCTCTCGAGGAGCAGGGTTTTGGCGCCTGTCCTGGCCGCGGCAAGCGCTGCGCCGAACCCGGCAGGGCCTGCACCGGATACTTCGACAGGAAGATCGATCGCATGGTTGACGGTCTTGTCCGGCGACTGGTCTGTCGGCGGGGAGGTCCATGCAACAAGGGTCTGACCGCCTTCGGCATTTTCAAATAGGAGCACGAAATCCTGCTGGCTCTCCAGGGGGAGGCGCTTGGACAGCTTGAACCCTGTCATCTTCTCGATCATGAACTTGCCTGCCTTGTACGCCTGTGTCGGTTCTCCGTTCTTGATCAGGTTGAATCCTTCCTTGCCGCTCCACTCGTACCAGCTGGTCAGTTTCATCCCGCAGAGCAGGTCAATCATGTACTGGCGGACAAAGTGCCATGCCTGGTATTCATAGCTCTGCTTCGGATCGCCGCCGGCATATCCTTCGGCCTTTCCGATGGGGAAGCCGCGTTCGGTGTTTAGCATCGGGAAATCCGCAGGTCCGCCGTTGTCGGCCATCATCTTGCGTACTTTTCCATAGCCTTCAATATAATATTCAGGTGTCTTGCAGGAATATGGATGGATGGACCAGGCGTCGATGCCGGTCTTCAGGACGCCGTTCTTGAAGCAGAAGTTCATCCACTCGTATGAGTCCTTCCAGATTCCGGACGTAGAGCCGCCTATGATCGTGCAGTTCGGATCCGCCTTGCGCATTGCAGGTACGACCTCCTTGACCAGCGCGATATATTCGAGCGCGTACTGCTCGGTGTTGCCTTTCTTGCCGTGCCTGCCCCAGAATGTCATCGTGTTCGGCTCGTTCCAAATCTCGAACATGACATTATAGCCCTTGTAATGTTCGGCGAGCGCCGCTGCGAACTTCGCATATCCCGCGCGGCCTGCGGGATCCTTCACGTGCCCGTAGAGCTTGTTCGAGAACGCCATGCAGGCTATCACTCCGAGCCCTCTTTCCTTGGCGTTGTCCATGAGTACGTCGTAGCCGCTGAAATCATATACGCCCTTTTCCTTCTCGACAGCCTCCCAGATGAAACCGCGCCTGAAGAATTTGACCCCGAGCTCCTTGACCTTGTCCAGATCCTCGGCGGTGCAGCAGTCGCCCTTCAGCTGGACGCTGCAAGACTGGGGGATGGTCGTGTCCGGAAGAGAAGCGGCATCTGATTTTCCAGCGGAGAGGAAGGATGCTGCAAGCGAAATTCCAGCGAGGAAGGATATCTGCCTTATCATGTTAATTTCCCTTTATCTGTTTTTGATATGGAAAATCCCATTTTCATGTAGCAACAATATTCCCCGACGGGTATTACGGCAATGTATGGAAAAGCTGAATAATTGTGTTTAAATGCTGGAATTGCCCGTCCCGCAGCCGTATGTTGTTGCAGAAGTGAAGATTGTGTAATTATGCTGGAAGTGTGCCATATGGACAGGAATGAAAACTGCAGGCGTGAGCTTGAATATCTCCTGGAATCTTTTGAGAGGCTGATCGGAGTCAGGGTGACCTTGCAGGATCCCTATGGATTCTTCTGCGATGAGACTGGGAATTCATATCTCCATCCGGACAGGATATACCACCGTGTAGAGTTCTGCCAGAAGGCCGACAGGCAGAGATGCATGGCGCACGAATGGAAGAAGGCGAATGAGACCGCATCTTTGAAGGATAAGCCTTTTGTCTGGCCGTGCTGGCTTGGTCCGCAGCAGATCCTTATCCCGCTCCGCTGGCAGGGACGCCATGTCGGAAGCATCTTCCTAGGTCCGTTTGTATCGTCCGCCGCCAGGAATCCGGCCCGTGAAACCGCCAGAGGAGGAAAGTATCTCCCGGTATATGACATCGGAAGCCTGGAGAAGGATTCCCCGCTGTTCGAGGCGATAGCCATTGGAATAATCGAGAAGACGGTTTCAGCGAGCATGCATGGCAAGGGCGAGAGATGGGAGAAGGTCTTCAGGCTTGTGATAAACAGGTTCACCGAGAAGATCGGCATAAACGACGCCGCGAAGGAGCTCAATCTCTCAAACTCAAGGTCCAGCCATCTGATCAAGGAGCTTTTCGGAAAGCCTTTCGAGCAGGTCCTGCTCGAACACCGCCTGAGACGTGCCGCCGCGCTCCTCGAATCCACTGAGCAATCGCTTGCGGAAATAGCGGATTCCACGGGATTCTGCGATGTCTACCATCTCAGCAGGATGTTCAAGAGGAGGTACGGCCTGCCTCCCGGCAGGTATAGGACTAAGTTAAAGGCGGAGCGCGAGAGGATATAGCTTAGAGTCCGGTGGCCTTCCAGTAGACGTCGGTATCCATGATCATTGACCTTGTCTGCTCCACATGCCCGTCCATGTACAGCGCCAGGACGGATGAACCATGTCTTGACCTGTTCACATGGGGATCATAGGGAAGGCCTATCCCCTCGATTTCATTGTTCTTCGCATAGAACGAGCCTTTGCCGTCGATGCCGTAGACATATTTGCCCGGATTGGGGCAGAGGGATATCTTCTTGGCATATCTGGGGGAGCCGCCGCCCCAGCCCATCTCCTGGTTGCATGTATATCCGTTCCTGAACTGGAAAAATGCGTTCTGATACCAGCCCCCCTGCGATCCGGACTTGATCTGGATGCCGTATTTTGTGTATTCGCTCTCAGCTATCTTGGGGCATTTGAATATAGTATCCTTCTCATAGTCGTCTATGCCGTCGGGACAGATGTAATGGATAAGCATGACATGCATGTAGACGGTCGAATTGTAGGGGAAGAAATTGTCGTAGTCGTTGAAGTAGAAGTTCAGAACCTGCCCAATCTGCTTTTCATTGTTCATGCATGATATCACCTTCGCCTGCTCCCTGGCGTTTTTCAGCGCCGGCAGCAGCATGGCGGCGAGGATTGCGATAATCGCAATGACCACGAGCAATTCGATCAAAGTGAATCCCGGTGCGGGATTCCATGTTCTTGCTCTTCTTCCTGGCCTGAGCATTTTTCCATCCCCCTTCTTCAAGTTGATTTTAATGGTGCCACCAATCTTATCATAATACGCTTCACATGTCAAAGATTTCCCGGCCAGCTCACCTCGTCGAAACCCTGGCCGAGAAGATCGGCCCTGCCGACACCGCCTCCGCTGCCGTCCGTATTTATTGTCGACGCCTTCATGTTATGCTGGAGATATGGATGGTTGAACGGCCCCTTCATGTTGATGTAGTATTCCTGGGTGTGTATCGTGCGGTCGTCCCTGCTGCGCTCCGAGTCGGACAGCATCAGCTTGGTCGGCCTTTTGGGATCCATCCACTTGTCCAGTTTCCATGGGCCGTAGAGGTCGCTGTTCGTCTCCTGCCTTATATCCCAGCCGTTCCCGGGCGGTACGCTGTTGACGTGCACGAACCCGTAGGTCCTCTGCCAGTCGAAGGGCAGGGGGCTCTTGTCCGAAGGGCAGAAATAGACGTTCCTGGTCATAGGGTACAGGTTGTCCAGGCGCTTTGTCCAGAACATGTTGTTCGACGCCGCCGGAAATCCGGAATAGTAGCATGGTATCACATAGCCGTCGTGGTCCGTGGTGTAGTTCACCATGCTCAGATACACCTGCCTTTGCTGGCTCATGCATACGATCTGCATCGCAGACTCCTTCGCCGTCTTGAGCACCGGAAGAAGAAGCGCGGCCAGTATTGCGATGATCGCAATAACCACGAGCAGCTCGATCAATGTGAAGGCACGCCTCATTTCACCTCCGTCAGCTTCATGTTTGCAAACCATGCCGACTGGTCCAGGAACTCGTCCGTCTGCTTGAAGCGGCATAAAACAGAAACCTTGTCGGCGTTTTCGCTCGAGAATTCAATCTTCGCGCTCCCCCATTGGATATCGCTTTCGCCGGACGTCATCCTCTTGAGCTCCTGCTTTCCCTTCTTCAGCTTGACCTGGAGGAAGCACATGCCCTTCTTGGAACTCTTCAGCTCTCCTGTGAGGAGCAGTTTGGAGTTTTCCCTGGTGACAGGGATATCCTGGGTAAATGAACCATATCCATCCCCGCCCGCCTTCTTGAGGACGATCTTCAGACTTTTCGCAGCTGACTCAGGATGCTCGGCCGAATCGACTGCCGCCGGATTGTCTGCGCTGAATCCCTTCCATGAAGTCGGAACACCCGCGTCCTGGGCTTCGAAATTTCCGTTGCTCAGCAGATTTATGGCGTCTTCCGCAAATACGCAGAACAACGAGACCAGGGTGAACACTGCCAGCGCATAGATTGTTTTCTTCATATCAGCTCCCTTCAAAAATTATTCCTGCCATTTGTTTCGTCTTTCGGCATTCGAGCTTCGAGTTTTATTTAAAAACCCTGCTTCCCCCAGCGCTTCCTTAGAGGCACAGTCTCCTGCTTGCCGTCGAAGAACGCATACTTCGACGGGCCTTCGACGGACAGAGGAGATCTCTTTATGAACTGGAGCATTATCCTGTAGGTTCCGGGCTGGCCGGCCGTATTCACGATTCCGCCGTTGCCAGGCTTTTCAGTTTTTCCGTCCGGACGCTGTATCTCGCATCCGTCTCCGGAGACCTTGAACGAATCGATCCCTGCAGGAATATCATATTCAAGAATATACCTGCCACCGTCATATTTGCTCAGGGAAAGCGGCTTTGAAACATTGATTCCGACCTTCAGTCCCGGTGTCAGCGGTTCGATCCTCCACTCGTTATTGCCGGGATTGTCAATTGCAATGATGATGCTCTTCCAGCCTCCGGAAGATATCTTGAGGAACACCCTCTCGATGCTCTCCGCGTCGCTTCCATTCTTTTCCGCAAGGACTTTTCCGTCGTCGGATGTCACCTTTATCTTGAATTTCTCAGCGCTCGGGGTCGTCAGCTTGAGATCTATCTCCTTCCCTTTTTCCGGAAGATTCTCAATTACATATTCAAGCTTCTTGGCGGTGGCCCAGCGAAGCGGCGAGATCTTGAATTGGGAGTCATCCCTCTCCCCGAACTTCATGCTCTTGTCCGCGATCTCCCAGAGACCGCTTACGGGAGCCCGAGGTGTCCTGGCCTTGTCCAGCCCGAGAAGGCCGATGTCCGGAAGGGCGTCCTTGAAATATTTCACGTCGCATGCGGGCAGCTTGACGCTGAACTTGGAAAGATCCATGCCTGCAGTCTTCCCTGGAGAACCATCCTTCAGGAGCCAGTTGCCGCCGCCCTGGTCGATGAACTCAGGCTTCGCGTCGAATATGCCGTGCTGATCGATGCCGGAATCGGCAATCGACTGGTCCCTGCCGGACGTATAGAGGTTGAAGTCGCCTTTGAAGTTGGGTTTCACCCCGCTCGAGTTTGAAAACTGCTTCTCGCACAGGAAGATGTTGTTGAACACGTTGAACCCAGGCGTGCCCGGCTTTATCATTTTCTTCAGTTCAGGATCATTCCAGGCTACGCTGTCAGTGGCATGGTAGATTATCGCGGACGGGAATTCGATGATGTTGTGGTAGACATAGACTGTCGCGCAGTCGGGCATGCTCTTGTAGAACCTCATCCCGTCGGAACATTTGAAGAAGAGGTTGTCATACACGAAGAACGGGCCAAGGCTGACGGTCTTGATCCTGATCGCGCATTTCGCCCTGGATATCACATTCGAATACCACTGGTTGCCGACCAGCTCCCCGCCGGGCTCGAGCGCATCGTCAAGACAAAGGTCGAGCCTGTTGTTGTGGACCTTGAGCCCGATGTTGAATTCGGATATTCCCTTGAAGACCTTGTTCCTGTAATAATCGGCAATGCCCGCCTTGTCCCCGCCGCCTCCGGCCTCTATCCCGTCCCATATGTCATATATGTAGTTGTAGGCGACCTCGTTGTCCTTTCCGGAATTGTCGGCAAAGACCCCCCAGCAGTCATAGGTGCCGTAATGCTTGTGCGCGTTCCATACGTCGTTGTCAACAAGGCCCGTCTCCTGGTCGCAGTCGCCGTTCATGGCGTCGGCGTTCCATGTGATGTCGCATTCAAGCACCTTGCACTCTGTCGCACCGCTTGAAAGATGGACGCCGATATCCGTTCCGAAAATCAGGCATTTCCTTACGGCAGAGCCCCTGGTTTTCGTGAACTGGACCCCGGCGGACCCTCCTGCGATTATCAGGTTCTGCACGATACAGCCGTCGACTCCGTCGATCTTTATTACCGGCGTCTTCTCCGGGCATGCCTCAATCCTGTGGTCTGCGGGATTCACTTCCCTGGCGAAGGACACCAGCAGGCGTTTCTCCTTGGAGATATATGTGAACATCGACTGCTGCGGAGTCCGGTCGTTTCTGGCGACTCCGTCCTCATGTATGTCAAGGCCGTGGCGGTTCTCGTCGGCGTTGATCATCACCCTCCCGTCAATCGCAATGCCGGCCGGTTCGAAGGAGATCGGAGAGCTGTATGCATAACTGCCGTATTTTGGATCTTTCTTCCAGTCTGGCTTCCAGCTGCCGTCATATGCCGTGACATATGCCCCCGGCTCGCCGGTCAGCTGGACGCCGGACTTCCTGAATGCCAGCGGCCCCCTGTGCAGCCCGGGTCCGAGTACGATCACATCGCCTGTCTCCGCGGCCGCGACCGCCTCCGCGGCAGATGCAAACTTCGTCTCAGTATTGTTCCTGATGATGACGGCCTTCTCCGCCGGACGCAGGATGTCGGTGTTGTTCTTTACCGGTGCGGCGACGGGGGCTTCAGCCTGGATTTTTCCTGCGGATGCCGTGAGGAGGACGAGGAGCGCCAATATCTGGGAGTATTTCATTTTTTTATCCTTTATTTTTGAAAAAGGCTTGAAATAATGCTTTATTTCCATCTAGTATATTTAAAAATCTGACTAAGTCAAGACTGCGAATGGAAAAAACATGAAAAAAAAGAACCAGATAGCGAGGGACCACATAATCGACCTGCTTGAGAAGGGCAGGCTGCACGAGGGGGACAAGCTTCCCGGAGCCCGCGTGATCGCCGAAGAGCTTGGTATCTCGATGCTCATCGTCCAGAACGCTATTTCCACGCTGGAGCAGGACAACATCATAAAGAGCTATGCCAGGCGCGGCGCGTTCGTCCGCGACGACTGGCGCTCCCAGATACTCAGTGGCAACCTCAAGACGAACTACGGCAGGTTCCCCTGGATGAAACGCTTCAAGACCGCAGTGGAGAGAAGGGCGCCGTCCTTCAGGGTCGTCACCGAGTTCTCAAGAGGCATGTTCGAGGTGAGGACGACGATCGACAGCCAGCTCGCCCAGCACGAATACATGGACCTCTCGGAGATCTATTTCGAGACCTGCATGAAGAACGAGACTTATTTCCCGAAGGCTGTGACTCCATTTTCAATCAACGGCAGGATATTCGGGATACCGATGGTATTCTCGCCGAGGGTAATGTTCTATAATAAGCCTCTCCTTGCTGAAGCCGGACTCAGGGAGCCTGCAGCCGGCTGGACCTGGGATGATTTTATAAGATATGCCGACAAACTGAAGAGAATCCTCCCGCCGCAGGACGTCTTTGACTGGAATACCGGGATAAACAACTGGATGAACATCGTGCTGAGAGCCGGTGGGACGCTGATTGATTCCGGAGCCGATGATCCGGTCAGGCTTGATTCACCCCAGACGCTCAGGGGGCTCAAACTGTGGAGCCGGCTCGGACTGGCACTGGGATATCCGGCGGATTTCGATGAGGACAGGAGGAGCATGTTCGTACGTAGGTTCACTGAGGGGAAGGCGGCGTTCATGATAGGTTCCAGGGTGACAGTCATGATGCTGCGGGAGGCCGCCTATGACGGGTGGGGAGTCGTACAGCTGCCCGTGATAGCGCCGGGATTCAATCTCAACACCCAGGCGACGGAAGTGTTATGCGTGAGAAAGGAGTGTCCGAAGGACATGGCCATGCTGTTCATACGCACCATGCTGTCGAAGCCGGTCCAGGATTTCATGGGGAGCCTTCCTCATGGAATACCCTTCCTCAATGCCGCGGCGGAGGTCAGCATTGACAGGAAGGACAGCCGTGACATGGTCTTCATCAACGAGATCCCGAACATGCGCGGCGAATATTTCTCATGCTATCCCGAGTTCTACGGAATAGTCGGGACCGGAATGAAATATCTCTGGAGGAATCCCGGCGAAATCGATACAATTGCGAAGGACATCTCAGGAACTCTCAGGACATTGATGAAAATCGGACTTGTAAGGAAACAGTAGGGAAAATTTCATGAAAATGTGCTTCATAGGATTCCGCGGCCACCACGGCTATGCCGTCGACGGCCTGAAACAGCTGCCGGAAGTCGGGATTTCTGCGATATCCGCAGGATGCGCAGACGATCTCGCCCCGCTCCTGGAGAAGTTGAAAGGCGCAGGCCGCACACCTCCAGTAGCTGGCGACTGGCGTGAGATGCTCGATGAGATGAAGCCTGATATCGTCTGCATCGACGGCCCATTCGACCTGCATGCCGATATGTGTGTGGAGTCGCTCAGACGCGGCATCCATGTTTTCTGCGAGAAGCCGATCGCTCTCTCCCTGGCCGATCTCGAACGTGTCAGGAAGGAATATGAAAAGACAAAGGGGCTGCACCTGTCCTCAATGGTCGGACTCCGCTACGAGCCGGCGTTCATGGCCGCCTGGAAGCAGGTCAAGAAAGGCTCTGTCGGAAAAGTGAAGCTGATCACTACGCAGAAATCATACAGCCTCGGCAGACGCCCGGACTTCTTCAAGGCGCGTTCGACTTACGGCGGAACTATCCCATGGGTCGGCAGCCATTCCATCGACTGGGCCTACTGGTTCAGCGGCTCGAAGTTCAAGTCTGTCTATGCGCGTCACGACAGCACGGACAATTTCGGACTTGGCGACATGGAGATGACAGCCCTGTTCATGTTTGAAATGCAGAATGGAGTCCTGGCTTCAGGAAATATCGACTACCTCCGTCCCAAGGCCGCAAAGTCCCATGGCGACGACCGAGTCAGGATCGCAGGAACCGAAGGAGTGATAGAAGTCATCGACAGGAAGGCCACGCTGATAGACAAGAGCGGGGAAAGGCAGATCGAAGCCGTGCCCGACCGCCAGATCTTCGTCGATTTCGTCAGGCATGTCCAGGGTAGGACAAAGGCGCTGGTCGACGCGGAACAGACGTTCGATCTGACGGAGGCATGCCTGCTTGCCCGCGAATCCGCCGACACCGGAAAAATAATAAAATTCGGGAAATAAGGATTTAATTATGAATGCTATCGAGAGAGTCACAAACGCCATTGCAAGGAAACCTGTCGATCGGATTCCACTCGGGTTTTATGCGGTTGACTGTGACACGGTTGGAAAAGTGCTCGGGCGTCCGAGCATCATGAGGGACAAGGTCGAGATACAGCTGGCGCTCTGGTATGGCCGCCGAGGCGAGGTCGCGGAACGTTTGAAGGCGGACACGGTGGAGTTCTACCGCAAGATAGACTGCGCAGATATTATCCTGGCAAAGGAGGCACAGATACTTCCGCCCAGGGACTATGAGCCGGAGATGCCGGAGAAGCTTGCCGATGACAACTATCGCATGAAGGACGGACGCGTTTTCAAGGCCGTCGCCGAACACAACGATGTCCAGTGCATCCATGATCCCCGTCCGAAAAGGGAATATTCCGTCACGGACTTCGAGGACTCATCGAAGCCGAAGTCGCCGGATCCCTCCCAGTTCGAGGTGTTTGACCATCTGGTCGCACAGCTTGGCAGGGAGAGGTATATTGCTTCTTCCGCAAATATTGATGTCATGCCCATGATCGGCGGGATGGAGGAGGGGCTGATGATGTATGCGCTCCAGCCGGAGGTCATCGAGGCTTCTAACCGACGTACGGTAAGGCGGGAAACTGAACTTGATCAGTATAAGATACGGCCGGGCACGCATGGCGTTCTGGTCGAGAACGACATGGGCGGGACAAACGGCCCGCTGATTTCCCCTGACATGTTCCGCGAACTGTGCTTCCCCTACATGAAGCAGAGGATTGAAAGTATCAAGAGGTACAGGTCTCAGGTGATCCTCCACAGCTGCGGAAAGACAATCCCCCTCATTGATATGTTCATCGATGCCGGAGTCGACTGCTACCAGTCGCTGCAGACGACAGCAGGCATGGACGTCGGATTGCTGAAGGAGGCTTTCGGTTCGAAGCTCGCCTTCTGGGGCGGGGTGCCTTTGGAACAGCTGATCGCCGGAACTCCGGACGATGTGAGGAAATCCGTCAGGCATGCAATTGAAAAGGGGGCCAGCGGCAGCGGTTTCATCCTCGGCCCCAGCCATTCCATAGCCAAGAACACCAAATATGAGAATTTCATGGCGATGCTCGATGAGTACGTGAAGCTAAGAGACAAGATATAAGATTTTTAACCACAGAACACACAGATTACACAGAAAGATATTGTGGAAATATAAAAGGAATTCCTATGAATTATTAAGTGTTTAATTCTTTCCATGTGTTCTGTGTTTTATATGTATTATTGAATATTAAAAGAACTTTGTGCCTCTGTGCCTTTGTGAGAGAATAAAAAATGAAAAACTATCATGTCATCGACTGCCATTGGCATCCGGCGGTGGACAGGGCGACCGATACGGGCTGGTTCGGCCCTGTGGGGAGCATCAGGAAGCAGATCGATACGTTGAGGCGTGCCGGCATCTCACGCGCCTGCGGAGCTCCTATCGAAAAGATAGAGGCGCCAGTTTCGTTCAGGAGGATAAAAGCCCTCAACGACAAGGCGCTTGCACTGCGCGACAAATATCCTGATTTCTATGTTCCTGGCATCCACGTCCATCCCGGCTTCCCCGACGAGTCTTGCCGCGAGATAGAACGCTGCTGCGGAGGAGAGGGTGTGCGCTGGATCGGCGAGCTTGTGGGCGGATGGATGGACTACGGAAATGATTTTGCCACCAGGAATGCGATTATGATCTTTAAGACTGCCATCCAATATGGTGCTGTAGTCAATTTCCATTGCGGGGATCTGAAGGTCGTGGAAAAACTCTGCAAGGCTCTGCCGGCGCTCAAACTCGTCATGGCGCATCCGAGCAGCAGCAGGATTGAACTGCTTGAGAGGATTGAAATAGTTTCAAAGTTCAAGAACCTGCATCTGGACATATCAGGTTCCGGCATTGACAGGTTCGGGATTCTGAGAAAGGCGATGGATGTCGCCGGAGCGGAGAAGATCCTCTTCGGGACGGATTATCCGATTAACAATCCCGCAGTCTATGTGCACGGGGCCATGCTCGAAGACCTTTCCGAAAAGGAGAGGAAGCTCCTCTTCAGCGGCAACTTCATGCGTCTTGCCGGATAAAACTGCAGTTTTCATCTGCTCCCGCTTGTAATTGCAGCCCGTCAGCCTATAATATATGAAGCGGTTCATATATACTGATACATAAAGGTGTCGCATGGCTAAGATGAAACAGATCGCGGAGAAGGCGGGCATGGCGCTGTCGACCGTCTCCGCCGTCCTCGGGGAAAAGGACTACTGCTACGTCTCCAAGGAGAAGAAGGAGATGATCCGGAGGATCGCCGCCGAGATGGGATATGTGCCCAACCGCATGTCCAGGGGGATTCAGGGCCTTTCCACCAACACTGTCGGGATCATCGGCTCCCTGTTCAATACACCGGTCTTCAGCATCATGCTCGAGCGCCTCAACAAAAGATTGTGGGAGGCCGGTTACTCGATAATGCATGGCGACTCCAAGTTTGATCCATGCATTGAAAGGCGCCTGATAAATGAATTCATTTCAAGGGGTATCGACGGCCTGATAATCTGCAGTTCCCAGGAGACGGGAGAGGTCGAAAAAAGCCTGGGAGGAAAAA
>CAZDNQ010000053.1:0-14975 GCA_964506605.1 uncultured Victivallis sp.
CTTCTGGGACGACACCACCACCGGCGCGCTCTACATCCAGCCCGCCACTGGCGAAATCCAGTGGATGACCGATCTCAAGCGTGATCAACAACATTATTTAATCCAGAAAAAATCCCCTGGTGAAATGGAAAAGATCCTCAACGACCTGATGGCCCAGCCTCCGTCGAAAAAATAAGGAAGTAGCTCGGGCTTTCCTGCCCGAGAGGAATATTCTTGGTGCCATGCCAATGCCGGCAAGTTGCTGGCGATCCGATAAAATCCAAAAGCGGTAGAGGACTGCCGCAAAGAAAAAACCAAGAGAAGACAGCAATTCAGTTACTCGAACAGCGCCATCAGGCTGTCCGCGAAGATCTTCATTCCTTCGGGGCAGGGGTGGTTTATGTTGTTCGACATAAGCGTCAGATACGGCAGTCCCTGACGCCAGAGCCTGCCGTAGCGCTGAGAACCGTCGGCGAGTGCAATATTGTTCTTTGCGGCGAATTCACGCAGAGCCTTCACATACTCACGGGGATCATTGTCAATGTCGCGCTGCGACGCAAGACCCATCCAGTCCGGCCGGACATAGTGCGGTGTCAGCAATATCATTTCGGCGCCCATGGCTTTGAAATCCGCGAGCAGCTTCGAGTAGCGTTCATCCACCTGGGCGGTCTTGAGACCGGCGTCGTTCACGAACTCTATCACCACGAGATCCGGTTTGACTGCCAATACTTTCTCCTTGTAGTTGTGGATGGATCCCGGAGGCTCAGCAAGATATTGGCTTGTGTTGTGTCCGCCCCAGGCTTCGGTGACGAGCTCGATCTTTGCATTCGGAAATTTCTTCTTCAATCCCGAAACGAACTGGCACTGCCAGCGGTCCTTTTCCTTGTCCGGCAGGAAACCGCCGTCGGTGACGCTGTCGCCCCAGGCGAGGATTTTCAGGCTGGTGCCATCCTTGAGGGACTTCATTGTCTTTGGAAGAAGCTTTTCGGCTGTTCCTGCGAACTTCGCAGACAGTTCGGCGGGGAACTCCTGTTCAAGAATTGGAAACAGGTTTGCGGCTGTGAGCTTCTCCGTCTTGCCCGCAGGCAGATAGATGTTGGCGACCCGTGTCTCGCCCTGTGCGAGATCAGGCGCCTTAGGAAGGGAGACATGCGGCGTGCCGGTTTTCAGCAGAAGAGATTTTCCTGAGGCGTCAATGACTACTGAGTCAATTCGCTGCGGAGTGTATTCGTAGCTTATTGAGACAGGCTTGCCGGCCTTGATCTTCCCGGCTGCGAGGCGTCCGACACCGCCCCAGTCCAGATCGGCATCGAAGTCAGCGCCTTTTGCAAAAGTTTCGCCAGCGCCTTCCTGTGTGATCTTCAGTGACTGCGGATCAAGGGCGCCTTTCACGGTGCATTCCTGTGCCTTGAGTCCTTTCAGCGCCACTCCCTTCTGCCATCCGCCCCAGGCCTTCGGGTTGAAGTCTGGAAGACTTGGATAATTTTCATCGGAAACCTTCACTGGAGCAGTCTGGCCTATTGTGAAATCGGACTTGAGACCCTTGCTGGGCACGCTGACCGAGATCTTCCAGTCGCCTGCGAGTTCTGCCGTGATGGCCTGGTCCCCGGCCATGCTGTTCGAAATGATTCCCATGATTACTGCTCCTATAGTCAGGAAAGTTTGTTTCATAATGATTTCTCCTGGGTGAAAAATATCGATGGCATATTATAACTTGCAGCAGCATGGTCTGCAATTACGTGGATTGAAACAGCTAGTGGTGATTGGATGGCCGGAGCTGTTGATATGTCCCATCAGCCTGTATCGGCTAGTGGTCCGGCCATGATGTCGTCATGAACTTTGAGTCTCCGGCGTGTATGCTTTCGACATGTCCGTCGACATACAGGAAGTTGCCGTAATCCTTGGGAATGGCCACTCCGGGGCTCACCATGTCGAGATGGTTCGAATAGCTGGCGACGCTGGCGTTGGTGGTCAGATCCTGCATTATCCTGTAGTTGCTGTATGAGAAAGGATCCCAGGAGCATTGCGGCGGATTCACCTCCGTTATCCTGCGGGGAGTCCTTGGATTCATATAGCTGGGAGGGCGGTGGAACTCAAAGACATAGTTGCCACGGCTCCATCCGGAAAATCTGAAACCGCAGTCCGTGCCCTCGGCGCGGCTGTGGAAGCTGAAATAATTGTTGAGCGGACAATAGAGGACCTGACCCCAGCTGTCCCAGTCGTCATTCGTCGTCTTGTTCGTCATGTATGGCCTGAGGAATTTCCAGAACTCGCAGATCGGATTCTCGTTGTCGTCCAGATCGTAGACCCACCATATTCCGGCATTGTACGGAGGCAGCCAGTCATCGGAGTCACCCGCGTACATGGTGAAATGGACGCCCATCTGCTTCATGTTGCTTGCGCAGACGATCTCCTTCGCCTTGCTTTTCGCGTTCTTGAGGGCAGGCAGGAGCATGGAGGCGAGAATCGAGATTATGGCGATGACGACAAGAAGTTCGATGAGTGTGAATCTATTCCTGCTTTTCATATATCCTCCTTCGGCTTATTTGAGGTATTTTGTCGGTGTCAAAGCACCAAACCATTTAATGCCGTAATCATAGTTGAACAAAGAGTCAGCCTGATCCTGGACATAAAAGAGCTTGGCATTCGTATTGAAACCCGTAGGGGCTCCATAAGGTCTGGCAATTCCAATGCGGCCGTCGGCCAACAATACATTTGACGATTTCCTGTGTACCAGCAGGAAGCAGAGCTCGTTCCCGACGAACAAGCGCCATCGGGTTGTGGACCAGGCAGTTTGATGTTCGGCGCCAGTATGCCACATCTCAGTCAGGACTCCGAATGAGTCGGGTCGGGCAACCAATGAGGTTTTCACGCAAGGCACCACCGGATTGTCATTGACCAAGTCCGCGGAGCTGATCAGGCGCTTCCAGAACGGACCGCCAGCCGCGAATGTTTCCGTGGGGCAGTAGACTCCGTTCATGCCGTATGTCAGAGTAATTGGGCGGGAACCATTTTCCGTCGGAGCGCTTGGACAATGGATAAGATCCAAGGGCTTGACCTTTGTCAAGCCGGCCCCGGGATCGGTTCCATCCTCCGGGATTTCCGGAGTTCCGTGCAATTTTCCATTCAGATATGGATTGAACGCCTCGGGCCACCTGAAATTCGGATAATAATTGTCGTTGTCGGCGGTGTAGGATGAACATGTGAGGCCCAGCTGCCTCAGATTACTTGTGCAGGCGACTGATTTCGCAGCATCCTTTGCGTTCTTCAGCGCAGGCAGGAGCATGGATGCAAGAATTGCGATGATCGCAATCACAACCAGAAGTTCGATAAGTGTAAAAACAAATGCCGGATGCTGGATTCCAGCCGCTTGAATATTGGATCCTGAATCCTGGCTCCCGGCTCCTGGACGATTGCTATGCACTGACGCAATATCCTCTATTGGAATTATTCCCATATTTTCATTATCCCCGCTTGACTCGAGGGATTTATTTGTTATTTTAACTTGTAGGATAACCCAACAACTGAAAATAATATAGAACACGAACAGGACAATGTCAAAGAGCAAACAGGTTAAAAGCATTATTTTGTCCAAAAGCGCCCAGGCGAAGAATTATCTCCTGAATGAAATCACTTCCAGGCGCTACTCCCCAGGCAAATGCATTCCTTCCGACAACGAGTTCTCGGCGCTGCTTGGACTGAGCCGCAACACGGTCCGCGAGGCGCTTTCCGCACTGGTCAGCGAAGGATACATCGAAAGGATCCAGGGCAAGGGGACTTTCGTGATTGACAGGAATATGGCAAGAAGCTCATCCGGTGTCATAACCGTTGTTGCTCCAGATGTGAGGAAGATGAAGGAGGATGATCCCTTCCTTGGCAATGTCATCAGGGGAGTCCTTTCCGGGCTCACCAGCCAGGGACAGAGCGCCTGCCTCTCCACATTCAGAGGAGACATGAGTTTCAGGGAGCATCTCAGGAAGGAAGGCCTGACAGCATCGATGAAACATGGGATAATCTTCGCCGGATATTCCGTGACCCGCGAGGATGCGTCCCTGCTGAAGAGCGAAGGCATTCCGGCGGTGTCGATCGGCCGCCCTCAGACCGATGAAATCCCCTATGTGGAATGCGACCATTTCAACGGTGCCAGGAAGATAACGGAAGAACTGATCAGGTTAGGCCACAGGAAAATCTCGTTCTTCGACAATTCCCATCACGTCGCCTCGTTCCAGGAACGGCGCCGCGGATGGATGCAGGCGATGAGCGATGCCAATCTGCCTGCCTCACCTCAGCTCCTCGGGGAAACACATTTCTTCGAGGCCGAAGACCTGCGGGGTGAAATAAGGAAATTCTTCGCAGACGTCGACTGCACATCCGCCATCATATGGGGAGATGTCGCAACCTTCACCGCGATCGAAGTGCTTAGGGAGAGGAAATTAATCATTCCGAAGGACATCTCTCTCTACATGTATGACGGCTCACAATGGGTTCATCAGGCGGCCGGGATCAGGGTCAGCCATGCATCCAGTCCCGTCTTCGAGCTAGCCTCCGAGGCCGGGAAGCTGCTCCGCGGCATTATCGAGGGGAAAGGGAACAACCGCACCAAGCTACTGGATATCAGGTTCACCGAAGGGATGACGGTCGCGAGGGTGAAGAAGTAATATGGTGATCTGGAGATTTGGAGATTGAATGATTGGCTGGAAAATTCCAAACTCCAGAATCCAAGCTCAAAACAATGTTCAAGATTTAAATATGCAAACAAGAGAAAAGAAAAGAACATGTCTTGCGACATTAACTACAAACTAATAAATAAGCCAGGCATTTGTTCGTAGTCAAGCCCGCAAGGGCTGTTCTTGGATTTCAGCCTATTGGACTTGAAATTTACAACGAATATTTTATATAAGGATGACAATGAAAAAAAATCTCCTGTACATCGGTCTTTGTCTTGCAGCACTATGCTTCTCGGTCCAGTCCGCCAGGGCCGAATCGCTGGAGTTCCGTTCGGAAGGATTCTTCACTTCGACGGACGGGCGGATCAAGCTCTTCCGCGAACCGTGGTTCTTCACCCAGCATCTCGACGTCGACGGGAAGAACGCCGTCAGCATCGTCGGTCCGATATTCGGTCCGGGATACCAGGTCCTCCAGGGAGCGGGGACGAAGGTGGAGATCGATGCGGCCCACAGGCAGATCGTGGAGTCAGGAACCGTCGACAAGATCAATGTTTCCTGCCGCAGGACGATCACAGATTTGAATGGCGGGCTGCTGGTCCGCATGGAATACGGGGATCTTCCTCCGGAGGTCAAGGATGTGTGCTGCCGCCTGATCTTCCCTGTGGAGCTTTTCAAGGACCGCCGTGTCCGCTGGGAAGGCAAGGGCGACATCAGGTTCCCCTCGGATAAGCCCGCCGAAACCACGTTCCTGAACGACTGGAAGTCGGAAGTGAACCAGTTCCGCTTCGATCTCGGGAACGGACAGGAGCTGGGTCTGAAATTCCTCTCGCCGACAAAGAGCAAGATCCTGGCGGACTGCCGCTCTTGGGACGAGAATAACTATCATCTGCAGGCATCATCCTCTGAAAAGTCCATCGTGTTCTTCCTGTGCCTCCTGAAACCTGATGACAAGTTCCCTGAGGTGGACCTGTCGAAACCTGCGGAATCCAAAAAGCCCGAGGAGGCCGCCCCAGTAAAAGGAAATCTTCTCAAGGAGGGTGCGAGCTTCGAGGTCGGTCCTGACGGAGTCCGTCCGTATTCATCATACAGCTGGAACGAGAAAATGGTCGACTCAGGGGTTCCCCCAGTGTTCGACACGGCAACCGCCGTGCACGGGACGACAAGCCTGAAGCTGACTGCGAGCGATCCGGCGAAGCTGCACAGCCCATACAACTTTGCGTTCGTATGCGCCATCTTCAACCGCATCCCGCTGAAGCGCGACATGAAGTACACTGTCTCCGCCTGGATGAAGACTGACAAGCCCGGACTGAAGGCGAATATATTCTGCGGCGAGGAGAGCTGGGGCGGAAACAACTGGGGCGCATTCCCTGTGACCTCGGAATGGAAGAGATATTCATTTCCGTTCGTCACCAAGGATTTCAAGAAGGGCAGCTACTGTCTTACATGGATAGGCATAGATTCCTCGTGCAAGGAAGGTTCGCTCTGGATCGACGCCGTACAGGTGGAGGAGGGGGATCTGACCGATTTCCAGCCGTCCTCGGAAGTGGAATATGGCATCGAGGCGACAAGCACGGAGAAACTATTTGAAAGCGGTTCTCCATGCAAGGCGACACTCCGCGTCCGCAACAACATGAAGAATCCCTTGAACGGCAAGGTCGACTATGTGATCAAGGACTACTGGGAGAATCCGGTAAGTACCGGAGTTGTACGCATCAACGTCAAGGCCGAAGGCAATGATTCATATACTGTGGACTTTGGGAAGCTGCCATGCGGCTACTACAGGGGATATTTCACCGCCTACACAGGCGAGGTCGAGGAGCTGATATTCGGCGTATACGCGCCCCAGCCGCTTGAACGCCTGCCTGACGACTGGCCGCTCGCATGCCACAATGATCCGACACCGATCGTGAGGAAGCTCGGATTCGGATCGGTGCGCGCCTTTGGCGTATTCCAGTTTGCGGATGTCGCGCCGGAGATGGGGAAGCTGGATTTCTCCAAGCCCGACCGGATGGTGAAGCGCGCCGAGGAATGCGGGCTGTCCATCATGCCGATCCTCGGTGACCTGATGTGGCCGTACTGGGGACATGAACCGTCGATCCCGAAGTATGCACAGGAGAAGATGACCGAGAACGCCATCGGTGGAAACAAGCTCCGCGTCCTCTGGCCGAAGATGGACCTCTGGAAGGGATATGTGAGCGCCTTGACGAACCACTATAAGGGCAGGGTCAATGACTGGGAAGTGCTGAACGAGCCGAACCTGTGGATGACGCCCGAAGATTATTTCCCCTACCTCAAGGCGAGTTACGAGGCTGCGAAGGAAGGGAACCCGGACTGCAACGTTGTGGGCGTCTGCGCGACATCCGATTTCGCCGGCAAGCCCGGGACTTTCACCGACAATGTGTTCAAGCAGGGCGGCACGAAATACTTCGACACGCTGTCAATGCACCTCTATGACACCAATCCGCCGGAACGGACAATAGGCGGCGGCTCAGACGTGATGCTTGAAACCTGGAGGAGGATCATGAAGGAGTCTTATGGCAAGGATGCCTCCGTCTGGCACACCGAGAAGAGCTACATTGCACGGGAACAGGCATACTCGCGCCGCAAGGTGAACGTGCCGGTGGAATACTGCGACGAACCGCAGTTCCTGATACCCAATTTCAAGCTCAAGGCGGAATACATGCTCAGGGAGACGCTGCTCAACGCGGTCGCCGGCGGAAAGGGGAAATTCTTCTGGTTCGGACAGTTCTACTACGACAGCTGTTTCATCACCGTGCGCTACCATCAGCCATATGGCCTCGACCACACCGAGTTCGACCTGTCGCCGTGTCCGGAACTGATCGGCGCGAACGGCCTGGCGCGCGTTCTCACCGGCATGTCGCATCCGTTCCGCCAGCTCTCATGGGGCGACGTGAACCGTTGCTCGGTCTTCACGGGGGAAAAAGGATCTCTCGCGGCGCTGTGGAACTGGAAGGCGGGAGGGAAAGTCGCAATTCCAGTGGGCAAAACCAAGTTCGTCCTCTCCAATTTCTTCGGAGAACCTATTTCAGTGGCACTTGAGAACGGTGAGATTGTCGTGGAGCTTGATGGCGCCCCGAAATATCTTTCACTGCCCGGACAGGATGGGGAGAAGGCCTGCGCACTGCTGAAGAATGCACGCCTGCTGGATGCGGCCACAGATGCGATCGGCTCCCTGGAAATGAAAGGTTCGACTCCGGCCCTCCGCCTGAAACTGCGGAACACGCAGATCTCAAATCTTTCCGGCACTGTAGGCTGGTCTTCCCTTCCGAAAGGCTGGAATCTTGAGGCTCCGTCCCTTCCTGTCTCAGAACTTTCTCCCGGCGCGGTCGCGACTCTTGACTTCCCTGTAGCGGACCTCCAGCCACAGCCAGAAGGCGCAAACGCCTCCGCATCGATAAAGTTTGGCACGCAGCAGACGGACAAGAAACTCTGGATACTTCCCTTCCGTTCGCGCGAGGAGCTGGTGAAACTCCTCACACCGCCTGATGAGGCGGTAGCATGCCAGGTGAAGGACGGGGAAATCAAGATCGACGGCGATCTGTCGGACTGGTCTGATGATGAGCCTCTCTGCCTCGCCGTGGAAAGTGCGGTCAAGGAGAAAGCGGATTTCGACAGCTGGCAGGGAGCTGCGGACTGCTCGTTCATCTCGCGCCTGAGATGGGATGAGAGGAATCTGTACATAGGGGTGAAGGTCTTCGACGATGTCGTGATGCAGAACCGTCCGGCCAAGGAGGCATATGCCTGCGACTGCCTGGAGGTCTTCCTGGATCTTGACGACAAGGACAGCGAGGCCGACCGCGCCAGCACTGAGGACTACCGTTCAAACGCCGATGATTTCCAGGGGCTCTTCGCTCCGGCAAGCAAGGACCGCGCACAGCCGACGGCCTGGTGGATGCAGCTCGACGGCGACTGTGGAACGAAGATCGCCTCAAAGCCTTTCCCCGGCGGCTATACGCTTGAGATAGCAGTCCCGTGGTCGGCGTTCAAGAATGTATTCACACCGGCGAAGGGCAGGAAGATTGGATTCAGCCTCGCCATGGACGACGCAGACAAGGACTACAAGCGCAAGACGGTGCTCGTGTGGAAGGGTGACACCGCCAACTACAAGCGTCCGGACCAGTGGGGAATACTGCTTCTTAAATGAGAATGTAAAAGACACACGGCCCTGTCCTCCGCACTGGGGCTAGACCGTGGCAGGAAAGTCGGTTGCCAGATATCGGTTGTTGATGCAGTATCAATTATAAAGACTATAACATAAAAAAATGGAGGAAGTCATGTCGAGAAGAATGTGGAGCCTGTTGTCCGGTCTGTTCCTGTTTGCTTTAACCGCAAGTGCCGCCGAATATTCGATCCGGGGCACCACCGACAAGGATGTGGCGATCTACAAGCCCGGCGAGAAGATGGTGTTCACCCTCAAGATACTCGACGGCGAGACCCCGGTCGCCGGCAAGACATTGAAGTGGACGCGCACCGGTGATGACGGCAAGACCGAGAAGGGCGAAGGTGTCGCCGATGAGAAGGGGCTGCAGATAACGACGTCTATCGACAAGCCCGGATTCGTCCGTATCCTGGCTTATGCGTTCGGGGAGGACGGCAAGAACCTTCAGGGATTCATCGGGGGCTGGGGAGCCAACAAGAACGGAAACATCTTCTTTGATGGCGGCGCCTGCGTGGAACCGGAAAAACTGCAGACGGTCGAGGAGCCAAAGGATTTCGATGAATTCTGGAAAACCGTAAAGGCCAAGCTGGCTGAAGTCCCGATCAAGGCGGACCTGAAGGAGATGACCAGCAAGAATCCCAAGGTCAAGCTATGGGCGGCGACGATCGACTGCGCCGGCGGGAAGCCGGTCACCGGCTATCTGACCATACCTGTCAACGCCAAGGAGAAATCCATTCCGGCAGTCGTACAGTTCCAGGGCTACGGCGTAAACAAGCACAATCCTCCCGGCTGGACCAACGAATCGGCCATCATGCTTGAGATCAACGCGCACGGCATGGAACTCGGCAAGGATGACGAATACTATAAGCAGCTGCAGAAGGACCTGGCCAACTACTGCTTCAAGAACGATGAGAACAAGGACCGCGAAAAGACCTACTACTATGCCATGGCCATGCGCGTGATGCGGGCATTGGAGTACGTGAAAAGCCGTCCGGAATGGAACGGCAAGGGACTGGAAAGCAACGGCGGCAGCCAGGGCGGACTCCAGGGCATCTGGGGCGCGGCATTGGACAAGGATGTCACCTCCAGCAATATCTGGTCGCCGTGGTGCTGCGATTTCGGCGGCATCACTCTGGGCAGGCAGCGCGGCTGGCGTCCCGACTACAATGAGGCCCTGAACTACTATGATCCGGTGTTCCATGCGAAACGCATCAACTGCAAGGTCCATTTCATCGTCAACTACGGAGACTACACCTGTCCGCCGTCCAGCGTGTGGATTGTCTACAACAACATTCCGCACGAGAACAAGTCGATGGAGGTGAAACAGGGCTGCACGCACGGATATGAGATGAAGCACTGCATGAAGTATGTGATCTCCCCGAAGGAGATCAAGGATGTCGGCGAGAAGAAATAGCCGGGAAGTCCTGAGGATAATAAGTCCCGGAGCCTCCGCAGGAGGCGATATATTGTAGCCCAAGGCGCCTGCCGCGACGTAGCCTCCTGGCGAAGTCGGGCGAGCCTTGGGTAAACAGGGATTAATTAACCATAAATGACACTGAATCCCAAAAGCCATCGCAGATGGCGGTATGTTGTAGCGCAAGGTGCGAGTCCTGTCTACTATCCACATATTTCAATCACTTCCTTTTTCGTTTTTACGTCAGGCGCTTTGGCCTGACCCAGGAGTGCGTGTGACAAAGTCACCGCTCTGTCTCTATCAGCCATGCATGGTCACCAGGCACATCAAAAAGCGCAGACTACATGGAATTCCATCCTTCGCGCCAAGGCTTCCCGCTTCGCCCTGCGAGCTTCGAGGGACAGGACGGTGAGCAGGCCGTCTGCGCACTCCAAGGATTCGTCCTCCCGTGGAGGACTCATCGTAAAACCATTCAAAAAATATTTAAAATATGCGCGTAGTAGACAGGGCACGAGCCTTGGGAAAGCAAGCAAACAAGCCCCGCGCTTCTTGCCTTAACCCAGCGACATTGCAGCCAATGACCAGGATCTTCCCGTCGAATAGGAACTTCAATAAATTTTTGTCAACTCGATTGAACCTTTGGGAATAAATAATATTTTCTCCGGCTGCAAAAGATAATTCACATTCACTTCCGGCATAAGCCGGCTGATTAACACTCATTTGATTAAAAGGATATTTACATAAATGGCTTATTTGATATTCCATGATCAGTCGAGGAAGGAAACGATACATGTCTATGACGACGCCGAATTCCATCTTGGGCGGACAGCCGATAATGATCTGGCCGTCCTCGACGATCCTCTGGTGAGCAGGAAGCACTGTTCCATACGCCCGCACAAGGAGGAGCGCAATTTCATCCTCAGGGATCTGTCCAGCAACGGCACCTCCATAAACGGCAGGCTGCTGAACGGGGAGGAGGCGTCCCTTTCAGACGGTGACATAATAACGCTGGGAAGCGCCGAATTCATATTCTGCATGGACAAGCCTGAAAGATATGACATGTCCAAGACGGCGATGATTAAATACGGGATGATCAAGAAGGGGCAGGACGCTCCCGGAAACAGCGGCGTCCAGTCACAGGAAACCCTCAAGTTCAGGTATATCGACCTGCCTGAAATGGCGGACAGCGCCGCCGCTTCACATCACAGGCCTGAATCCTCGTCCTCCCTGGCCCCGGGCATGGAGATAAATGGATATAGGATCGTAAGAATTCTGTCCAAAGGCGGAAGTTCTACCGTCTACCTGGCTTTGCAGGAGAAACTGCAGCGCACCGTGGTCCTGAAGATATATTCGGAGAAGGCCGATACCGAATCGAAGCTGTCGTTCAGGGATGCGGTGCCGAAGGTGGGGAGGATCTCGCATGCGAACGTCATACATCATCATGACTGCGGTATATTCGATGATTTCTGCTATGTTGTCATGCCATATCTGCCGGAAGGGAACCTTGACGGCATGATATCCCGCCAGGCGCCCCTTGGCGAAAAGGAGGCTGCCTGTATCATACGGAAGATCGCCGTGGCTCTGGACTGCGCCATGTCCGAGCACTGCATCCTCCACCTAGACCTTAATCCCGGCAACGTGCTCTTCTCAGACGACGGAGAGCCGGTCGTATCCGGACTTGGAATGAGCCAGTGGGAAGTCCGCAGCCGCCAGCGCCAGCGCACCTTTTTCTACGGGAATCCCGTATACATGTCTCCAGAACAGGCGCTCGACCAGCACGCCGACTGGAGGAGCGATCTGTATTCGCTCGGAATCATCTTCTACGAGATGCTCACAGGCAGGACGCCTTTCAAGGCTCCGGACGAACAGACCATGATCAGCAGGCATGTTTCTGAAAAGATTATCTTCCCGCCGAACATGACAAGGGCGGCCGTCTCCATCATAACGACAATGACTGATAAGAATCCGGCGGACCGTTTCAAGTCCTGGGGTGCGTTCATCAGTTCGCTGGACCACCTTGCAGGAACGAAGAAGCGGACTTCTCCGCTGAGGGAAATGCCTCCCGTGATGATGTCTGGACGCAAACCCGGAAAAGCCATGAAGAAAAATGCGCTTTCAAAATTGGCGAATTGATGGGCCCGTTTGCCGATTGGCGGGGTATCGTATCGGTGCGCCAGATTATGGAGACCACTGCATTTGGCACAGGGGTTTCCGGCAACGGACCACGGACAACTGGCAATGGGCTGCTGCTGTTTAAATTATCTTCCTGAGTATTCGCGCGAGATTCGCACCCATGATGGCGTGGCCGTATCCGCTCGGATGGAGCAGATCGCCGGACAGCCCTGTGAAATCGTCCAGCACCTGTTCGCCGGCGATGAAATGCAGGTTTGCAGCCTTTTTCCTCCTGACCAGGTCCGAAAGGATTTTGTTGTAGGCGTCCTCGCGTTCGGTGCTGGTGTCGGGTTTGTCCGTGTAGGACGAAGTCCTGCAGTTCGGGAACACTCCGATGACAGCCACCGGCTTTTTAGTCGCCGCAAACCGGTCGATCAGGTACACCGCGCGTTTTCCAAAGTCCTCGGGTGTGAATCCGCCGCGCATGTTGATGCCGAGTTCGCAGGTCGCAAAATCCCACTCGCAGCCGTCGACCATGTAGTCCACGATCTCCTTCTCCATCTGGCACGCGCCGCTCAAGCCCTTGTTCTGCACCTGGGCGCGAAGGATGCGTGCGGCGAAATGCGGATAGCCGTCAAGGCTCGAGTTGGTGATTGAAGATCCGTATGCCAGCCAGTTGAGATTTGGTTTTTCGCTTTTCTTCGGAGGCCGTATCACGTAGCCGTGGGTGTCGATCCCGTGAAGGCAGAATGTCGCGCCCCTGTTGAATGCCAGACGCCAGACATCGGAGGAGAAACCACGGTCGTTTATCGCCTTGTGCGAAGCCGCCTTGAACGAATCCGGCGGGATAAGCCTGAAATTATGTACTCTTCCCGGCTCGAGAGTGAAAGTCTGGAAAAGGAAATTGCCCTTGAACACCCTGATCTCGCCCTGCTCGCTGAACTCCGGCCTGCTGCAGGCGACGAGGATATCGACATTGGGGGAGGAGGTCACGAAACGGACTTCGCAGCCGACGGAGTCCATGGCGACGAAGCGGGCGCGGTCATTCAGGCAGTTCCTGACTTTCTCCGGTATGCGCATGAAACCGATGTCGCCAAGGCCGGCAACCTTTTCAATCCCGCCGGCATTATAGAATTCCACGTTATCCAGATTCATTTCATGGTTCCTTTATTTTCATTGGAGTGAAATCCTAAATTTACTGTTTTTCCGCCCCATGTAAATTGAAAAGCCGCAGAAATGGGGAAGAATTTAGAAGGGTTCAGGAGCTGTATCGCCTCGCTGTTCGGCGTGCAGATTGAATTTTCTGCAAAGCGATATCATCTTATGGCTCAAGAAACGTAAATTAAAAGGAGGGGAACAAGGATGCTCAGGAAAATCTCAACCGTATGTCTCATGGCTGCAATGATGGCGCTGGCAGGATGCACTAGCGTGCAGATAGCGACTCCGGAATCATTGAACAACCAGAAACTCGCCGCCGGCCCGGAACAGAACGTGGCCCATGTCAATGCAAGCACCTGGGGGTTGTATTGCCTGTCTATCCCGCTTCTGACAGGCGATTCCGACAAGGAAAATTCAATTGCCGTCTGCCAGGATACCGTGAACGTAAAGACGATGGCGGCGCTCGCTACCAGGAAGGGCAAGGAAATGGGCGGGACAAAGTCTCTTGACATGGTGTCTTCCGCAACTACCGTTTGGATCATGCCGTTCCTTGTCATTTTCTACAAGTCGGTGGAAGTGTCGGCGAATGCCGTGAAATAAGACCATTTGCATGGGAAGGAGGCCGTGAAAGGCCTCCTTTTTTTTGTCAGGCAGTTGAGGGAGGAGCGAATATTGAACGCGTAACCATGAACACCGAATATCGAACCCGATGCGAATTTCCGGTTTCATGTGCCGAGTATCAAGTTCCAATTTTGCCGGCTTTGATTCCTTGCTGAAGCTATCCCTGGCATGGTAGGGTTTCTGCTAACGTGCAATTTTTCATTTATGATATATATTTACTGTGCTGTCAATGGGAAAAAGAACTAAAAAGAACGTAGATATTAAAATTAAACATAGGGGGCCATGCATGAAAAAGCTGAACATCATCGAGATCAAGAAGAAGGCGAGGGACCTTGGAGTGTCCCTTGACAAGTCCGCGAAGAAGGGCCAGATAATCCGCGCCATACAGGCTGCGGAAGGAAACCAGCAGTGCTTTGGTTCGGACACCTCCAAGTCCTGCAAGCAGTTGGACTGCTGCTGGCGTCCTGACTGCCTCGAACTGTAAGCCAGAGGCAAGCGGATTTGACCTGCTAGGAATGAACCGCCAGGCTGAGCGGTGTTATGTCGGCTGCAACGCAGCTTTCTTGTCCGCTCGCCGGCAGGTTCTCCTTGCAGGCAATTTTGTGGACAGATGAAGAAATAACTTCTGAAGATCCTCAATCCAGCTTCAATCATTTGCCGGCAGCTGGGACATCCATTGCCAGACGGAATCCCAGACGCGGACTGCTGAAATCCGGAAGTCCCCAGTCGCGGAACGCGGACTTGCAGTAGTTGTTTCCGACAGGCCAGGCGCCGCCGCGGCCAATATGGTTTCTGTCTGACTTCCCTCCTGCAGGATCGGTTGCAGCGTCGGCCGAATAATCCT
>CAZDNQ010000054.1:0-9513 GCA_964506605.1 uncultured Victivallis sp.
GTTTGTGCTGTTGTAGTCGCCTTGACTGAAGTCACCGGGCTGCTTTTTCCTGCCTGTTGCAGGGGATAGTCTGACACCCACCCCTTTTACCGGCTTGGAATTGTCATCCAGCACTTTCCCGGATATGGAGTACGATTCCGCTGTTTGCACCTTGATCTCGGCGCATTTGCCGGATTCGATGACTGCCGAGGAGGAAATCTTCGGCAGATTTTTATTTCCTTTCACATCAAGCTTGTATGAGCCGGGCCTGATTGCTTCAAATACAGCCTTCCCGTCAACGAGCTTTTCAGATTTCGTCGTGGTGCTCATGTAGTTTCTCCTGCCTTCCTGGCTGAATGTAACGGAGATGTTTTCGGGAAGAGATATGCCAGGCTTTGAAGACACAAGCACTGAGAGCTTTCCGCCGAGGACTACCAGCATGCTGCATTCCGCGGCCTTCCCTGGGGCGCAGGTGATTTTCGATATGTCGTCGTTCAGGAGCACGTAATCCTTGCTGGATATGGAAATATGCTGTTCACCTGCGGGAAGTCCCGAGACCTTGAATGAGCCATCGGTTCCGCTGACAGCCTTCTTCCCATTGATGAACACATCGACTCCAGGTACAGGTTTTCCATCCTGCGAAACTATCTTTCCGACGGCGTCGCATCCGGGCTTCATCTTGAACTCGATGTAGTTCAGGTCGCCAGACAAGGTTATGGGCGTCGGCTCGCAGAAGAGATTGTCCGAACCGGCAGATATGCTGTATTCCCTCGGTGCGAGATCCGCAAACTCAAAGCTGCCGTCGGCGGAGGTCTTCGTCTCAGCGGCCTTTGCATGGTGGGTGCAGGTATATTTTTTCAGCCTGATGTCGGCTTTTACCGTGGCGCCGGCGACAGGATTGTTCTTCTCGTCGGAGACCTTCCCCGACAGCGAACAGCCCCTGGCCAGTTCGATGACGCCCAGATCCTCGCTTTTGGAGATGTGCGCGAATCCCTCGTAGATGAAACCGTCCTTCTCCTTGTCGGTGATTATGATCTCGTAGCTTTTCCCGTTGTCGGGCACGGACAGTGAGAACGTCCCGTCATCGCCGGTGACCGCTGTAATCTTTGCATTCCCTTTCGCCTCCTCGTTCTCCCCCTGCAGGCCGGCGACCGCGAAAATACCCTTTACCGGCTTCTTGCCGGTGGGCTCTACGACTTTTCCCTTTATCTGTCCGGCATCGAGGCTGGAAGTTGCGAAGATCGCAAGGGAAATGGAAAGTGCTATAAATTTTGTTCTCATGCGCGGTTCCCCCTTCAAAAAAAATCTTTATCCGGAGCGGATAAAGATTTTTCCATATGGATTAAAATTTATAGGATTCACTTTACTGGTACTTCATCACCGCAACGGTGGAGGTCCAGGTCTTCTTCTCAGGATCGTAATATTTGGGATCGAGCTGTCCTGGCTTCGCGCCGCTGTCAGGGAGCAGGGGCAGGAACTTCGCCTTTCCCATCTGTATTGCAACGGGTTCAGCGCCGGTCTTCTCCTTGATGGCGCTTATGTCTTCCTGTGTGACCTTGAGCATGACGATCTTGACGCAGTTCTTGTCCGTCCCATGTGTCAGCATGTAGGGTTCGTCTCCTGCACCCTTGAGAAGTTCCGCGAGAAGTTCCGCCCTTGACTGCTGATCGCCCTTCCTGGTCTCCAGCGCACGGCTGGGTGGGATTTCCGTTCTGCCCCCTCAGCCATACTGGGTCTTGATCTGGGCGATTTCGTCCCTGACGAAATTGAAGACGGCGTTGACCTTGTCGGCACGGGTCGTGAGGGAGCTTGTCAGCTCCGAGCTTTTCTTTGCGAAGTCCGCAGACTTCTCCTCCGCACGCGCGGATATGAGGAAAATGAGGGCTGTCATGGCTAGAAGTGAGGCAAGGAACGCTTTTTTCATGGTGCACCTCGGTTTGTTGTAGTAACAGTAACATGTCCGGTTATAAATCGCAAATGAATTCGCAGTGCAAGATTGAAAGAAAAGGTACAGGGACTATGTTTCATGAAAACGCTGGAAAATCACCAAACAGAAGGATATAAAATGATAAAGTGTCTCGCCGCGTTAGTGACGATGTTCATCGCAACGGCCATCTATTCACAGGACCAGGCTCTGCTCAATTATGTTCCCAGGGACATTGACGGGTTCGTATGCGTCAATATCCAGGAAGCCCTGACCCATCCGAAGCTCAAGGAGTTCATCGACTCGCCCAAGGAGACGGACAAGGAGTTCATCGAGTTCAAGAAGACGCTCTCCGACAACGGCATCGACATCTACAAGGCGGTTACGAACGGCGTTATCTATTTCAGGATCAAAGGGCAGAGCGGCGGTGTGGTCAAGACATCCATCAGCGAGTCCAAGCTGGCCGGCATCCTTGAAAAGTCAGAGAAGACAAAGGACATGTTCAAGAAGTCAGTTGTCAAAGGCAAGACCATCTATTCGATCTCCAGCAGGAAGCCCGGCGCTGACGATGCGGGCGGTGAAAACGACGACAGCACGCCGGTGCCCGGCGGCAAGGATACTTTTTTCGCGTATGCCGCCCCTGACATAGTCGTAATCTCCGACAAGAAGGATGAGATCTCGAAGATGACCGCGATGCAGGACGGCGCGAAGGTTTCTGGCAACCTCAAGCTGATGAACCTCAGTTCGAATGTAGACAAGGCGGCGACCGTATGGGGCGTCTGCGAATACAATCCCCCCGACAGGAAAAAGACACAGGAGGGCGACGACATGTCCAGGCAGATGCTTCCTGTTGACAACATCTGCGGCGGATCGCTCGCCGTGAAGCTTACCGGCGACAAGAAGGATGTCATAAGCTCCAACCTCAGGCTGAACTGCCTTGAGAAGGCGAAGGCCCAGATGCTCACCATACAGCTGCAGGCGATAGTGATGATGGCGATTCCGAACATGTCCCAGGGCAACGCACAGCTCGGGGAGGAGCTCACAAAGGCGATCAAGTTCGCGAACGAGGAGAACGACATTGTCGTCAATCTCGAAATCACCCCGTCGATAATTGAACAGATCCAGAAGGCGTCGCAGAACGCTGGCGGCAGGATGCAGCCCGGCGCCGAGCCTGAGGAGAACGGAGTTGAAGGGGCGGCGGCCGCTCCCGACGCCGCAAAACCTGCAAAGCCCGCCGAGAAGGCGAAGCCCGAAGCCGCTCCCAAGGCAAACTAGCCGGGCTGGCGGTCTCCATATTTTCATATGAGATTCCATTTTCCATGGAGGCGATGATTCTGCCTTGCCACCGGCTATTTCGGATTTCCAATTTTTCTTCCGGATCAAAAATAAAACAGAAATTATGCGCGGCATGGCTTGCATTTTGTTTTTCTATATGGTATATATGGAATATAAAATGCCAAAACTAATAAAATGGAATTTATGATGGAGAGAGGGAATCATGGTTGAAGTGGGACAAAACATGGGTGACGAGGCGGTCATGGTTTCGCTTGAAACTTTCGCCAGGAAGCGCATAGGGAAAATGATCTCGTCCGGCGAACTGAAGGTGAACATTCCTCTTCCTTCCGAACGCAAGCTTGCCGGACTCATGGGGATCTCGAGGACGCCGGTTTCAAGGGCGCTGGGCGAGCTTGAACGCGAAGGGATCATAAACAAGATAAGCCCAAAGAAATATGTGCCTGTGCAGACGGCGTCTAAAAGCTCCGGAGTGCTTTCGCAGGCTGTTGTGTTCTTCAACAGGTCTTCAAGGGAGAAGTGGGAGCATTATGCGGAGTTCCATAAGTATGAGAGAGGAGTGCTGTCCGCCGTAGAGCAGGGGGCGCATGATCTTTTCACGGTCGGTGACATGGACAAGGTGAGGAATTCCGCCGCCTGGATAATCAACGAAAAGCCTTTCGGCGTCATCTGCTCGGATTCCTTTTCGGCCGACCGCTCACTTCTCGGGACTTTTACGAAGATAAGGGAATCCGGAACAAATATTGTCATGAGCGGGGACGCCGAATGGCTGGCGGATTTTGACAGGGTAGTTCCCGATCAGGAGACGGGGGCCTATGAGATCGCAAAGTGGCTGCATTCACACGGCAGGAAGAATATCCTCAGGCTTCATTTCCACGATCATTCCAAATACTGGATAAGCATGAGAAACAGAGGGTATGAAAAGGCTGCAATCGAATTCGGTTTCAACAAGCTCGACGAAGTCTTCATCCCCGGCATCTCCCCTACCGGCAGGTATGACAGGAAAAAGAGGGAGAACCTTGCAAGGAATGCCGCTGGATATCTTGGCGAGATCCTTTTCGGCAGGAAAACAGAGGTCGATGCCTTGATGTGCTCCTCTGATGAGAACTGCGGAATTGCTGCAGTCGCACTGGAAATGCTCGGAAAGAAGCCTGGATCCGACATCTGGATCGCCGGGTTCGACAACACCTGGAAGCTGATGGGATACAGACCGGATTCGAAGGACAAGCCTGTGATCACGGCAGACAACTGCATGGAGGAAATAGGACCGAAGGCGCTTTCAATCCTCGCCGGAAGACGCAATGGCGCAATTTCCGGCGGTTCAGTCCTGGAGAAGGTCCCTGTTAAAATAATCGTACCTTGAGAGGTCGGAATGAAAATAGACAAAACACAGATCGGTTTCGATTTTCAGCTGACGATTGATGATTTTATAATCAAGAATCAAAAATCTAAAATCAAAAACACCTTCACTCTCATTGAGCTGCTCGTGGTGATTGCAATCATCTCCATTCTCGCAGCAATGCTTCTTCCGGCGCTGAAGCAGGCGAAGGAGAAGGCATGGGGGATTGTCTGCATGAACCAGCTGAAGCAGATTGGCCTCGCCAAAGGCGCCTATGTCGGAGACTACGGCGACTGGCATCCTCATCAGTTTTGTGATGGTGTATATGCATTCTATTGGCAGGAGTTCTACTGGGGCATCGACGGCGGAAGCTACCATCTTCCGACCTATATTCAGAACAAGAGCATGTTTGTCTGCCCTTCCCAGGAGCCAAAGGCATATAACGGGACAAAATGGCTGACATATGGCGAGTGCCAGGCCGACTTCTTCGGAAGCTGGCCTCCATGGAATTATACGATGAAGGTCGGACCCGGGGCGGGCGACCTTTTCGTCCTGCGGAATCTTCTCAAGGTTTCCAGCCCCTCTTCTGAAGTGGATGTCGCAGATACCATGAATTCAGATGTGGCGAGTTCAAGATATGGCAAGCAATGGTATAATTACATGAAACATTCTTTCCCTGAAGGCGGTGGCATCCATACCCGGCATGGGAATTCCGCAAATGTCCTCTTTGTCGACTATCACGTCGAACCCTGCGACGCCGGGGCCCTTAAAGGTTACGGGGTCAATAAATATGTCAGCGGTCCGGGAGTCCAGATTTCCCAGTGATTTAACTCCGACAATCAAATTGGAGAATTCTTAATGAATGGATTTTTCAGGATCATTGCCGTCGGAACTCTTGCCCTGTCCGGAATATCCGCCCAATGCGCCGTCATAGATGATTTCAAGAGGGATGAGCCGGGGATTGCGAATTCCGCAGCCCTCAAGGCATCAATCGTCGAGGACGCTGAAAGAGGAAAGGTGCTTTCGCTTGCCTGGACTTCGCCTCATAAGCTCTGGGTGGAATGCGTATATCAGAAGCCGATAACCATACCCGATGCCGGACCCGGCAATACAATCGCCATAAGGATGGATGTCCTTCTTCCGTCAACGCCCGATATCGCCTCCATCTCACCTAGGATTCTCGATGGCCGCAACGAAGTCTTCCAATGGACCGTGAAGACCGATCCGAATTCCGGCGGGAAATGGCAGACCCTTGTGATTCCGATTGATCCCGAGAAGAACAACGGCCATTGGAGCGGGGACAATGATGGAAGGATCTCCTACCCCATCAGGTTTCTCGGATATTCGGCTGTCTTCACTGGGGAAAAGGTGCCGGATGGACGAATCCTGATCGGCAATGTGGGTACCGTGCCGATGCCTTCGGTAAAGATGGAGACAAACCGTTTCCCTTTCATCGTCAATGCGTCTGGAGACCGCAGATGCGAGCTTGTGATCTCGAATCCGGAGGAAAATGCGGTTGATTTCACGGCAAATGGAACTGTCACCGACTTCTATGGCAAGTCCATCCTGTTTTCCGGAAAAACTTCCGTTCCTGCGAAAGGGAAAGGGGGCGTTCCTGTTGTTTTGGAAGGCATCAGATCCGGATACCAGAATCTCAAGGGCGTCCTGAAGTTCAACGGCAAGGAAATAGGTTTCAGTTTCAACTTCATCGTCGCGGATCCGGTCGAACGCAGGGGAGGCCCCGGGAATTTCCTGTTCGGGATATGCAGCCATCCGTTGCGCGTACCGGAATCAGAGCAGAAGCTCCACTTTGAAGCGGCTGCGGCAGCTGGGGCGACCGTGATGCGCGTCGATGCGATTTGGTCCATGCTTGAACGCGAACCCGGAAAATGGAACTGGGAGAAGTTTGACAGGCTGGTCCAGCTGGGAGAGGAAAACGGCATTGAACTGGAGACTTTGCTCGGAGTATGTCCGCGACATGCGGCAAAACCGGAATATGGCGCCGCCTTCGACGAAGCCCTTAAAAATGCAAAGAACAAGAATGATCCGGCCGTCTGGGGAATGCTCATGGGCGCGGCGCCCAAAGACGAATCCTGGATCAACTATGTTTCGACGGTTGTCCAGCACTACAAAGGGAGGATCCGCCTCTATGAGATATGGAACGAGCCCGATCTCGGATTCTGGCTCGGGACAACTGATGAATACATCCATATCCTGCGCTTGGCATATGATGAAATCCATAAGGCTGATCCGAATGCGCTTGTCCTGTCTGGTGGCTTTGCGACTGTGCTGCCGCATCCAGGCCGTGCAAAGAATCCTGATCTTCAGGAACGAGTGCTGGCTGAAGCATCCGACTCATTCGATATCCATGCAATTCACCAGCATGGGCCTTTCGATGAATTCCAGAAGGCTGTAGACGGGGAACTGATGAGGATGCGTAAGAGCATGAAAAATCCGCGTCCGCTATATTTCAATGAGACCGCGCTAACCTCCACCCACTGGGGGGAAAAGACACAGGCGCTGACACTGGTGAAAAAAATAACCTACGTCATGTCCATAGGAGCCATAGGCCATAACTGGTATGACCTGATAAATGATGGCGACGATCCTGTGAACGCAGAACACGGCTACGGGCTCCTGACCAGCCGCTTCCAGCCGAAACCCGCCTATGCCGCATATGTCGAGATGGTCCGGCGTTTGAACGGGATGCATCAGATAGGCAATCTTGATCTCGGACCAGACAGGCATGCACATGTTTTCAGCGGAGCAAAAGGACGGGTTGTCGTCTGGTGGAATGAAAGCCGTGAAGCCGCAGAAATGCCGGTTCTCCTGCGTGTTGGAGATGGATCGTCGCGGATGTCCGACATAATGGGAGTTTCGACGGAGCTTCCGCAGGTCGACGGGATTGTCATGGCGCAGCCAAGTCTTGATCCTCAATATCTTGAACTTCCTGCCGGCGAAGCTGCGCCAGAATTGATAGGTTCGCTTTTGAGCATTGATGGAACAAATGAAAGCTCGGGTGGAAAACCTTTGAATCTAAATGTTGAATTGAAGAATCCCCTTTCGAGGAATATCGATGTCAAGCTTTCATGGAAGGATGTCTCTGGAGCAGATAAGACCGGCTCCGTGCCAGTTGCTGCAAACAGCACGGTGAAATTACAGATTCTCACGCAAGCTCCTTCTGAAAAAGCATTGGAACACAAGCTGCAAATTGGCTTTGAAGTTCCAGGCACTCCATGGAAAGGCGTTTTCAGAAAGCTGATACCGCTGGCTAAAGTGCTCGGGGATTCTCCTGCGGATGGACGTGCGCCTGACTGGACGCTCGAGAAGTCCACCGACGTGATAAATTTCTGCCAGACGGATCCATCCTTGGCGGCTTTCAACTGGAAAGGCCCCGATGATCTGAGCGCCCGAATCTGGGCCTGGCGCCAGGACGGAGCATTGCGTATGAGAGTAGACGTGCGCGACGACATCCATGTCCAGAAGGACAATCCGCAGGATTCATGGAAAGGTGACGGCATCCAGCTGGCGCTGCAGGTTCCGGGGATGAAAGATTACTGGGAAATAGGTGCTGCGATGGACAACGATGGAGAAATTCTCAAGGCGGTATGGATTGCTCCTTCCGGTATCAAGGGCGCGGAAGAGTTCTTCACAGTGTCATGCGCTCCGATTGCAGGAGGCCTGCGTTATGAAATCGCTTTGCAGCAGGATAAGTTCGGACTCTCTGGCAAGGTGATGGAGCAGGGATTCAAATTCAACATGATTGTCAATGACAATGACGGCACCCTTCGCGAAGGCTTTGTCCGCATCGCCCCCGGCATAGGCGAAACTAAGGATCCCGGTATGTTCCCGACGGTCCGCTTTTCAAAGCAGAATGAAAAATAAGCAGCTCCTAGTGGTCCTCTTTGAATATCCTTAGATAGGGAAGGGGACGCCCAGCTTGTCGCCAAGCTGTATGAGATCCTTTATCACGGCCTCGGGCAGGGGGATGCCATCTTTCCTTCTGCGCGCTGCCATTTCCGCCGACTGTTCGCCGGGAACGTAGATGCGTTTTACTCCTGGGGCGCGTTCGCCGTTGCGGATCTCACGCAGTGCCGTGTCCATCCGAGTCTTGAATTCCGAAGGATCCATGAAGGCATCGATTGAGATTGCGCCAAACATGGCTCCGAACCCCGACGGACGGCTTAAATCCTCTGCGATGGGGCCACCGACGTGCATTCCGAAGAGAGCGCCGGTCAGAAGACCGCTCAGGGTGTCGATTACGAGGGAGATGCCATATCCCTTGTAGCCTGCCATGAACTGAAGGAAACCCTTCATCGCCTCTTCCGCGCTCTTTGTAGGGAGTCCGTGCTGATCCAGTCCCCAGCCTTCAGGAATGGGAAGTCCCTGCTTCTCATAGAGGGCGATGCGGCCGCGCGCGACCGTCGTGGTCGCCATGTCGACGACTATTGGCCCTTCCTCTCCACCGGGGATGGCGAATGAAAAAGGATTTGTCCCTAGAATGGCTTGCTTGCCGCCTGTCGGCGGAACGAATGGTGGAGTGTTGCAGGTTGAAAAGCCTATCTGGTCGTGTGACAGCGCCATCGATGTCCAGCATGAGGATGCGCCATAATGGTTCATGTTCCGCGCGCCCACCAAGGAGGTTCCTGTTTTCTGAGCCCGCTCAATGGCGAGTTCCATTGCGCGCTTGGCGGCTACCTGTCCCAGGCTGTTATGCGCGTCCAGGAGCAAGCATGCAGGCCGGTCGCGTACCACGGTTATGTTCGCCCTGGGTTCCATCACACCCGCCTGAATGCGCGCCACGTAGATTGGCAGAAGACGTGTGACCCCGTGCGTGTCCAGGCCCCGGAGATTTGAATCGATCATGGAGTCTGCGACAATTGCGGCCTCGTCCGGAGGCACGCCGGCGCGCTCAAGGACATCAGCCGAGAACTTTCTGAGCAAAGGAGCTTTAAATGGTTTTCCTGACTCGACGCCA